>JAGWKJ010000078.1 GCA_028865375.1 Hyphomicrobiales bacterium
AACGGTCTCGACATGATGGAGGCGTTGGGCGACCGGCTCGCGCAAGCGGGCTTCGACGTCGTGGCGTTCGACCGTCCCGGCGCCGGCCACAGCGATCGCTTTGCCGGTCGCGGACCCGAGCTGCCGGCCTCGCAGGCCGCCATCGTCGCCGAAGCGCTCGACGCGATGGGCGCGCCGCCGGCGATCCTCGTTGGCCATTCGCTCGCCGGCGCGATGACGCTGGCGTTGGCGCTCGACCGGCCAGACCGCGTCGCCGCGGTGACGCTGGTGTCGCCGGTGACGCATCCTTGGCCCGGCGGCGTCGACCGCTATTACGACGTCGCCGCGCATCCGGTCGTCGGATGGCCGTTTACGCGGCTCGTCACGCTGCCAGCCGGCGCCGCGCTGATGACGCGCGCGACAAAAGGCGTGTTCGCGCCGGGCGCACCGCCGCCGCATTTCGCTCGCCGCACGGCGCTGCCGCTCGTGCTTCGGCCGGGCGCGTTCCGCGCCAACGCCTTCGACGTGACGGCCATGAAGGCCGCCGTGACCGCACAGACGCCGCGCTACGCCGGCCTGCGGACGCCGCTCGAAATCGTCACCGGCGATTCTGACGGGGTGGTCTGGGCGCACATCCACAGCGCGGGCTGCGCGCGCGACGTGCCGGGCGCGCGCCTGACGACGCTTCGCGGAATCGGCCATTCGCCGCACTGGAGCGCGCCGGAGTCCGTGGTCGAGGCGATCCTGCGCGCCGCGGCGCGCGCTCAGGGCGTCGAGGGTGCGTCGACGTAGGCGATCCGGATGTTGTTGGTGCCGCCGGACTTGCCGAAGGGCACGCCGGCGACGACCACGATGCGCTCGCCCACCCGCGTGAACCCTTCCTCGCGTGCGTTGCGGCAGGCGCGCGCCGACATGTCGTCCATGTCGCGCGCATCCTCGGTCTCGACGGCGTGCACGCCCCATACGATGGCGAGGCGGCGCGCCGCGTCCTTGTTGGGGGTCAGCGTCAGGATCGAGGTGCGCGGCCGTTCGCGAGCGATGCGCATCGCGGTCGAACCGGACGCCGTCCAGGCGACGATGGTCTCGATGCCGAGCGTCTCCGCGATGTCTCGCGCGGCGTAGGCGATGGCGTCGGCGCCCGTGCGCTCGGGCTCCGCGCGCTGGTTGGCGATCACCGCGGGATAGGTCTGTTCGCCCTCGATCGCCTCGCCGATCCGGTTCATCGTGGCGACCGCCTCGATCGGGTATTGGCCCGACGCGCTTTCGGCCGACAGCATGACGGCGTCGGCGCCCTCGAACACGGCGACGCTGACGTCGGAGACTTCCGCGCGGGTGGGTACCGGCAGCGAGATCATCGATTCGAGCATCTGCGTCGCCACGACGACGGGCTTGCCGAACCGTCGCGCCAGGCGCGTGATGCGTTTCTGGATGCCAGGCACGCGCTCCAGCGGCATTTCCACGCCGAGGTCGCCGCGCGCCACCATCAGCCCGTCCGACACCGCCATGATCTCGTCGAGCCGGGTCACGGCCTGCGGCTTTGCGATCTTGGCCATCACGAGCGCGCGGCCGCGCGCCACGTTGCGCACCTCGATCACGTCCTCGGGCCGCTGCACGAAGGAGAGCGCGATCCAGTCGACACCGGCGGCCAGCGCCGCGTCGAGGTCGACGCGGTCCTTGTCGGTGAGCGCGGAGACGGGGATCGTCGTGTCGGGCAGGCTGACGCCCTTGCGGTTGGAAAGCCGGCCGGCGACCTCGACGGTCGCCCGCGCCCAGGCGCCCGTCGCCTCGACGACCCGCAGCCGCACCTTTCCGTCGTCGATCAGCACGACGTGGCCGGGCTCCAGCGCGGCGAGGATCTCGGGATGGGGCAAATGCACGCGCGTCGCGTCGCCCGGCGCCGGGTCGTCGTCGAAACGGAAGCTGGCGCCCTTGTCGACCTGCACGGCGCCGTCGCGGAACGTTCCAACGCGCAGCTTCGGTCCTTGCAGATCGGCGAGGATGCCGATCGGCCGGCCGAACCGGCGTTCGAGCTCGCGGATCATCGCCACGCGCTCGCGCATCGCGTCATGCGTGGCGTGGCTCATGTTGATGCGGAACACGTCGGCGCCGGCCTCGAAGAGCTTGCCGATGGTGTCGAGGTCCGCCGAGGCGGGGCCCAGCGTGGCGACGATCTTGACGTGGCGCTTTCGGCGCATTGCGGACTCCGGTTCTGTCTGTCAGCGCGGTTTCGCGCCGGGGTTGGCGGGGTCGGAGAGCTGCACCGTCCAATTGCGGGCGTGCTCGCCGGTGTCGATCTCGAAGAAGCCCGTGCGGTCGAAGCCGCGGGCGTAGCAATCCTGCCGTCCGCCGATCTTGAACTCGCGGTCGCGCGTGCACATGAAGGTCTTGCCCTTCCACTCGCCGCCGCGCTCGTCCATCGCGTAGACGTAATAATAGCGCGCGGCGAGCGCGCCGCGCATCAGCGTCTCGCAGCTCGAAGGCCGCAGATTCCACCAGCCTTCGCTCGTCCAGTCCTTGCCGGACGTATAGGCGAGCGCGACGCTGACCCGCATCGGCGCCGCATTGCACACGCGCAGGTCCGCGCGCGCGCCCGAGGTCGCGAGGCAAGCGGTCGCGAGGGCCGCCGCGAACGTCGCCTTGGTCTTGGGGCCTGCGAAGGTCTTGGGGCCTGCGAACATCGGGCGGTTAAGTGCGGGAGGGGGCGGGGGAAGTCAACCGCCGCGCGGCCGTGCGGCGACGATGCCGGCGAGGATCGCGACGCCGCCCAGCAGCTGCGCGATCGTCAACGCCTCGCCCAGCACCAGCCAGCCGAGCGCCGCCGCCACGATCGCCTCGATGAAGATCACGAAGGACGAGAAGGTCGCGGCCAGCCGGCCCAATGCAAAGGCGAGCAGCCCCTGCCCGCCGACGTGGCTGACGAGCGCGAGCGCCACCAGCGCCGCGGCTCCGCCGACATGGGGCGGCGCCATCCGTCCGTCGAGGACGAGCGCCACCGGCAGCAGCAGCGCCGCGGTGATGACGCTCGACTGGAAGATGATCCGGCCCGGACCCGCGCTCGCGCGCGCTTGGCCCACGGCCAGGATGTAAAGGCCGAAGAACACGGCCGTCGCGAGCCCGAAAGCGTCGCCGCGCGCGCGGCCGAGAGAGATCTCGAAGCTCTGCGACACCAGCGCGAAGCCGCCAGCGAGGCAAAGCGCGAGCCCGACCAGCGTGCCGACGCTGGGCTTGCGCGCGAACAGCAGCCAGCCGAACGCCACCACCCAGAGGGGCGCGGTGGTGGCGAAGAACGTCGCGTTGGCGACCGTGGTGTCGCGGATCGCGAGGTGCCAGAAGAACAGGTCGCCTGCGAAGGCGAGACCCGCGAACAGGACGGCGCGGGAGACGCGCATGGGCGCCGCCGCGCCGTCTTCCATGCGCATCCAGAGATAGAGCGCGGGCAGCGCCAGCGCGACGCGCCAGAACGCGCTCGCGAACGGCCCGACCTCGGCCAGCCGCACGAGGATCGGCGACCCTCCCATCGCGGCCGCGCCGGCGACGACCGCCGCCAATGGCAAGGCGATGCCAGCCTCGCCGCGCTTCACGTCCGTCGAAACCGCCATGTCGCCGATTGCCGCTCCCTCACGACCCGTCTATGTCGGATTCGACGCGGCCGCGCCATCCGGCCGGCGCGGAGGAGACATGAGCGAAACGGAGTTCCGGCCGGTCGAACGCATCGCCGGCGACCCGGCCGGCGGCCTGCTGCTGCTGTGCGACCACGCCTCTTCGGCGCTTCCCCCCGAATACGGCGACCTCGGCCTGCCGCCGGCGGCGTTCCGCCGCCACATCGCCTACGACATCGGCGCCGCCGGCGTCACCCGCCGGCTCGCCGCCGCGCTCGGAGCGCCGGCCGCGCTCACGACCTTTTCGCGCCTTCTGATCGACCCCAACCGCGGCCTCGACGACCCGACGCTGGTGATGAAACTGTCGGACGGCGCGATCGTGCCGGGCAACGCGGGCGCCGACTCGGTCGAAATCGCCCGCCGGGTCGAGCGCTTTTGGAGGCCCTATCGCGACGCGATCGGGCAGGAGACCGCGGCCATCGAAGCCAAAGGCGTCGTGCCGGCGATCCTCTCGATCCATTCGTTCACGCCGGCCTGGAAGGGCGCGCCGCGTCCTTGGAAAGCGGCGATCCTGTGGGACGACGACCCGAGGTTCAACGAGACGTTGATCGCGGCATTGCGCGCGGAACCCGATCTCGGAGGGTCCGACGACGTCGGCGACAACCAGCCCTATGACGGCGCGCAGGAAGGCGACACGATCCACGAGGCCGCCACCATGCGCGGCTTTCCGAGTTCCTTGATCGAAATCCGCCAAGACCTGATCGCCGACGACGTCGGACAGGCCGCATGGGCAGGGCGCCTCGCCCGAATCCTGAAACCGATCCTCGCCGACCCGGCCCTGCGCGCGCCGCGGCCGATCACGACGAGGACAAAGGGCCGCGGTCGCGCATTTGACACGTCCCATCGATAGGCGAAGGTGGCGATCGGACCCCGCCCGCACCGTCATTGGGAGCGATCCGTTGCGAGGAACCGCAGGATGAATGCGACCCGACTGAAGGGCGTTGCGCTCGCGTTCGCCGCAGCCGCGTTCGCCGCGAGGGCCGACGCGGCGTCGACGACGGTCGATGCGGCGGGCGCGGCGACGCTGGCGCACGATCTGTCCGCCTATTTCGGCGCGGCCGCCTTCGCGCCCGGCGGATCGGCGACCGTGACGCCGGACGGCGACCATTACACGGTGCGCGTCGATTTCCCGAAGGCCTTGGCCGCATTGCCGAAGCGGGACGCGCCGTTCACGCTCGACATGCCCGCGGCCATCATGGACCTGCGTCCGCTCGCCGACGGCGCTTGGGCTTTCGACCTGCCGATGCCCGGCCCGATCTCTTTCAAGGCGGCGACAATCAGCGAATCGGTCGATTACGAAGGCGGCAAGTTCACCGGCGAATTCGATCCCGCGACCGGGGCCATGCGCCATTTTGACTTCGTCGGTCCCGGCGCCAAGGTTTCCGCCGTCGACGCGAACGCCGGACTGGAGCAGCACGCGGTCGTCGGCGCGATGAAGCAGTCAGGCACGGGCACCGTCAACGCCGCCGGCGGCGTCGACATGAAGATGGACGCGGACATCGATTCTTATTCGGTCGATGCCAAGCCCGCGCCCGGCGGCAAGATGCCGGCATTGGCGGCCTTCCACGCGGCGACCGGCAAGGCAAAGGCGGGCGTGACGGCCGCCGACCTCAGGATGCGGCCGCTGCTCGACCTGTGGGCCTTCGCCGTGGCGCATTTCGCCCAGAAGGACCTGACTTCGACCGAAATGGACGACCTGCGCGGCAAGCTGCGCGCGCTCGGTCCGGTGTTCGGTGAATTCGCGGAGGCCGTCGACCTGCAAAATCTTCAGATCTCGACCGTTGCGGGCGGCGTCGGTTTCGGCGACATCGTGATGGGGTTCGACGTCGGCGGCGCGGTCGAGAATTCCGCGTTTCGTTTTTCGGTGGGCGCCAAGGACATCCAGGCGCCGGTCCTGTTGATGCCCGGATGGATGGTCGATCTCGCGCCGACCGAATTTTCCATGGGTGCCAAGGTGTCCGGGTATGACGCGCGCGCGGGATGGCACTACGTGGTCGATCACGTCGATTTCACGCGGCCGGAGCCGCTGACGAAGGCGCAGCAGGCCGAAGCCGCCAAGGCGTTTCTCCCCAACGGCACGATCAAGATCGACCTGCCGCCCGGCCACGTGAAGTCGCCGAAGCTCGATCTCTCGTTCGACGGCGCCTTGATCTCCTCGGCCGGCGGGGCCGGCCCGCCGACGGGCGACCTGCACCTGCATGCCCGCGACTTCGACGGCACGATCGCGGCGCTCAAGGCCGCCGGCCCCGCCGTCCCGCCACAGGCGCTCGCCGGCATCGCGTTGATGAAGGGCTTGGCCAAGACGGAAACCGACGGATCGCTGTCGTGGGACGTCCGCTTGGGCGACGGCGGGTCGGTGACCGTCAACGGAACGAAGTTGAAGTGATGCGAGGTGGCGGGCGGACGGCGCACCGCCTTCACGCCCCTCCCCACACCAAGGGCGCGAGCGAGAGGAGGACGAGGAGCGCGAGCCCGCGATGGATCAGCGTGCGGCGCTTGTCTTCCTCCGCAAAGACGCGCAGCGGCCGCCCGGCGGCCGCCCAGACGCCGACGCAGGGAAAGTTCACGAGGCCGGCGACGCAGGCGGCCAACGCGACTTCGCGCAAGGTTCCCGCTCCCGCGTAGACGCCAACCGTCGTCAGCGCCATCGCCCAAGCCTTCGGATTCGCCCATTGGAACGCGCCGGCCTCGACGAAGGTCATCGGCCGCGCGGCCGCCGCCCGCCCAGCGGACCGTCCGGCATTGGCGATTCGCCACGCCAACCAGATCATGTAGGCGGCACCGACGATTTTCAGCGCGAGCCTCGCTCGCGGCGCGGCGTCGAGGAGACCGGACAACCCCGCGCCGAGCGCGAAGATCATGGCCCCGAAGCCGACCGAGACGCCCAGCCAGTGCGGCAGCGTTCGCCGCAAACCGAAACTGGCGCCCGACATCATCAACATCAGGTTGTTCGGCCCCGGCGTGATCGAGGTCGCGAACGCGAAAGTCGTCAGGGCGGCGAGGGTCGTTTGCATTCGGCGAGCATAGAGACACGGACGCGCAAGGTGCTTGCATATTGGCGAACAATGACGCAATTTTCGCAATTAATGACAACACATGACCCATATGACGCAAAGATATTGCGCGAATTGCGCATGGATGCAAGATTGACCAACCTCGCGCTGGCGGCGCGGGTCGGGCTCTCGGCCTCGGCTTGCCTGCGCCGCGTCCAAGCGCTGGAGCGGGCGGGGACCATCGCCGGCTATCGAGCGCGCATCGATCGCAAGACCGTCGGCCGCGGCTTTCTCGCCTATGTGGCGGTCGGCCTGTCCTCGCACACCAAGGCGACGCAGGAGGCGTTCGAACGCGCCGTCGCGGCGACCCCGCAGATCGTCGAGTGCCACAACGTCACCGGAACGGTGGAATATCTGCTGCGCGCCGAGGTGGAGGACCTCGACGCTTACAAGAAATTGCACACCGACATCCTCGGCGCGCTGCCCGACGTTGCCTCGCTGACGACCTATGTCGTGCTCTCGACCGCCAAGGACGAGCGCGGCTGACACGACGCCGGAGCGGATGCACTTCCCTGCGGCCGCGCGGGGGCCCATATTCGCCCCATGCCCCGTCCGCCGAAATCTCCGTCGCGCCAGACCCGCGCCAGTGGTCTGCGCGCGAAAGGCGCCCGTCCCAAAGCGTCGCGTCCCGACGTCGGGCCGCTCGACGATCATCTCGCCGAGATCCTGAACCCGGCGCTCGCGCTGGCGCGGCGCGGCTTCGCCGAGGCGCCGCAGGCGCGCTTCGATCCGGCCGAAGGCCCCGTCGGCGCCCCCGCGACGGTCGAATCGCTGAAGGCGCTACTCGAAGCCGGCGACCCGAACTTGCGCGGCCCCGCATGGTCTCCGCACCGGCCCGAACGGCCCGAAAAGTCCGAGGGCGGCCGCGCCTTCAAGCTCGTGTCCGAGTTCGAGCCCAAGGGCGACCAGCCGCAGGCGATCGAGGAACTCGTGCGCGGCGTCGAGGCGGGCGAGCGCGACCAGGTGCTGCTGGGCGTCACCGGTTCGGGCAAGACCTTCACGATGGCGCAGGTGATCGCGCGCACCGGCCGGCCGGCGCTGGTGCTGGCGCCCAACAAGACGCTCGCCGCCCAGCTCTACGGCGAGTTCAAGAGCTTCTTCCCCGACAACGCGGTGGAATATTTCGTCTCCTACTACGACTATTACCAGCCCGAGGCCTACGTCCCGCGCACCGACACGTTCGTCGAGAAGGAAAGCTCGATCAACGAGCAGATCGACCGGATGCGCCATTCGGCGACGCGCGCGCTGATCGAGCGCGACGACGTCATCATCGTCGCCTCCGTCTCGTGCATCTACGGCATCGGATCGGTGGAGACCTACACCGCCATGACGTTCTCGCTGAAGACGGGCGAGAAGATCGACCAGCGGCAGGTGATCGCCGACCTCGTGGCCCTGCAATATCGGCGCACCGGCGGCGATTTCCAGCGCGGCACGTTCCGCGTCCGCGGCGACACGATCGAGGTGTTCCCCGCCCATTACGAGGACCGCGCATGGCGGATCGGCTTCTTCGGCGACGAAATCGAGGCGATCGCCGAGTTCGATCCGCTGACCGGCGCGAAGTCGCAGGACCTCGGCTTCGTGAAGATCTACGCCAATTCGCACTACGTCACGCCGCGGCCGACGCTGCTGCAGGCCATCGACGGCATCAAGCGCGAATTGCGCGTCCGCCTCGACCAATTGCACCGCGCGGGCCGGCTGCTGGAGGCGCAGCGCCTCGAACAGCGCACGACGTTCGACCTCGAGATGCTGGAGACGACGGGCTCCTGCGCCGGCATCGAGAACTATTCGCGCTATCTCACCGGCCGCAAGCCGGGCGAGCCGCCGCCGACGCTGTTCGAATACCTGCCCGACGACGCCATCGTGTTCGCCGACGAGAGCCACGTCACGGTGCCGCAGATCGGCGGCATGTATCGCGGCGACTTCCGCCGCAAGGCGACGCTCGCCGAATACGGCTTCCGGCTGCCGAGCTGCCTCGACAACCGCCCGCTGCGCTTCGAGGAATGGGACGCGATGCGGCCGCGGTCGGTCCACGTATCGGCCACGCCGGGGCCGTGGGAAATGGAGCGCACCGCCGGCGCGTTCGTCGAGCAGGTGATCCGCCCCACCGGGCTGATCGACCCGCCGGTCGACGTGCGGCCGGCGCGCACCCAGGTCGACGATCTCGTCGGCGAGGTGCGCCAGGTCGCGGCCGCCGGTTATCGCGCGCTCGTCACCGTGCTGACCAAGCGCATGGCCGAGGACCTCACCGAATATCTGCACGAGCAGGGCATTCGCGTGCGCTACATGCACTCTGATATCGACACCATCGAGCGCATCGAGATCATCCGCGACCTCCGCCTCGGCGCGTTCGACGCGCTGGTCGGCATCAACCTGCTGCGCGAGGGCCTCGACATTCCCGAATGCGCGCTGGTGGCGATCCTCGACGCCGACAAGGAAGGCTTTTTGCGCAGCGAGACCTCGCTGATCCAGACCATCGGCCGCGCCGCGCGCAACGTCGACGGCAAGGTGATCCTCTATGCCGACCAG
>JAGWKJ010000079.1 GCA_028865375.1 Hyphomicrobiales bacterium
CTCGTCAAGGCGCCCGACGCGCTCGGCCGCGTGTCGGGCGACCGCTTCGGCGCGCTGCTCGTCGGCGGGGACGACGTCACGACGCTGGCCGCGCGCGCCGACGCGATCCGCCGCGCGATCGCCGCGCCGATCGCGGTGGGCGACCGCGAGGCCTCGCTCACCGCCTCGGTCGGCTGGGCCGCGTTCGACCCCGCCGCGCACCGCGGCCGCGACGACCCGTTGAAGGACGCCGAGATCGCGCTCGCCTTCGCCAAGCGCGGCGGCGGCGACCACGCCGAGGCGTTCCGCGCCTCGATGCGCACGTCGGGCGCGGACCGGTTCTCGCTCGCCTCCGACCTCCGCCGCGCGCTCGACAGGCGCGAGATGCGCGTCGTGTTCCAGCCGATCGTCCGGCTTGAGGACCGCGCGATCGCGGGCTTCGAGGCGCTGCTGCGCTGGGAACATCCGCGGCTCGGCCGCCTCGCGCCCTCCGAGTTCGTGCCGCTGGCCGAGGAAACCGGCCTCATCGTCGAGCTCGGCCTGTTCGCGATGGACCAGGCCGCGCGCGAGCTGCGCGCCTGGCAGCACGCGGTGGACGTGCGCCCGCCGCTGTTCGTCTCCGTCAACGTGTCGTCGCGCCAGATGCTGCGCCACGACCTGATCGCCGACGTGAAGGACGTGGTGGCGCGCAGCGGCGTCGCGCGCGGCACGCTGAAGCTGGAGCTGACCGAGAGCCTCGTGATGGAGAACCCCGAGTTCGCCGCCCAGGTGCTCGCCCGCGTGCGCGAGCTCGGCGCCGGGCTCGCGCTCGACGATTTCGGCACCGGCCATTCCTCGCTCGCCTACCTGCAGCGCTTCCCGTTCGACACGGTGAAGATCGATCGTTCGCTGGTGAAGCCCGACGCGCGCGGCGCGCGGCCGGTGATCCTGCGCTCGATCGTGGCGATGTGCCGCGACCTCAAGATGGCGGTGGTCGCCGAGGGCGCCGAAAGCGCGTCGGACGCGGTCGAGCTCGCCCAGCTCGGCTGCGAGTTCGCGCAGGGCTTCGCCTTCGGCCAGCCGCTGTCGGCGGCCGACGCGCGCAAGCTGGTCGGCGCCAAGCCCGCGGCGGCGTGAGGGCGAAGAATTTCGACCCCTTCGCCATTTGCCCGCCTCGCCCCCTCCGTCTCGCCACCTCCCCCGTTTCACGGGGGAGGAGAGCCGCCCGCTCACGCGTCGATGTTGGCGGCGCTGAGGGCGTTCTCCTGGATGAACTCGCGGCGCGGCTCGACGACGTCGCCCATCAGCTTGACGAACGTGTCGTCGGCCTCGTCGGCCTCCTTCACGCGCACCTGCAGCAGCGAGCGGGCGTCGCGGTCGAGCGTGGTCTCCCACAGCTCGTCCTTGTTCATCTCGCCCAGCCCCTTGTAGCGCTGGATCGCGGTCACGCCCTTGCGGCCTGCGTCCATCACGGCATCGAACAGGGCGGAAGGCCCTACGACGGCGCGGCGCTCCGCCTTGCGCTGGAATTCCGCGGGCGCGGCGAACGCTTCGGCCAGCCTCGCGGCGAATTCGTCGAGCCGGCGCGCGTCCGCCGAGGCGAGCAGGCCGGCGTCGAGCGCGGTGGAGTGCCGCACGCCGCGCACTTCGCGGGCGAAAACGTAGCCGCCGTCCTCGACGCGACCGCTCCAGCCGCCTTCGCCCTCGTCGGCGACGGCGTCGAGCCGGCGCGCGACGTCGCCCGCCAGCGCGACGGCGGCGTCGTCGTCGCGGATCGGCCGCAGCGCGCCGGCGATGGCGGCGAATTCCAACGCCGCGCGACCGTAGCGCGAATGGGGCAGGGCGAGCGCGGCGCGGAACTGGCGCGCCTCCTCGACCGTGCGCGCGAGGTCGGCGCCGGCGCGCGTCTCGCCGGAGGCGAGCTTCAGCGTCGCGCCTTCGAGCCCCGCCTCGACGAGCCAAGCCTCCAGCGCGCGCTGGTCCTTCAGGTAGCGCCCGGCCTGGCCGCGCTTGGCCTTGAACAGCGGCGGCTGCGCGATGAACAGGTGGCCGCGCTCGATCAGCTCGGGCATCTGCCGGTAGAAGAAGGTCAGCAGCAGCGTGCGGATGTGGGCGCCGTCGACGTCGGCGTCGGTCATGATGATGACCTTGTGGTAGCGCAGCTTGCCGACGTCGAAGTCCTGCCGGCCGATGCCGGTGCCCAGCGCCGTGATCAGCGTGCCGATCTGCTCGCTCGACAGCATCTTGTCGAAGCGCGCGCGCTCGACGTTGAGGATCTTGCCGCGCAGCGGCAGCACGGCCTGGTATTCGCGGTTGCGGCCCTGCTTGGCGGTGCCGCCCGCGCTATCGCCCTCGACGAGGAAGATCTCGGCCTTGGCGGGATCGCGCTCCTGGCAGTCGGCGAGCTTGCCGGGCAGGTTGGCGACGTCGAGCGCGCCCTTGCGCCGCGTGAGTTCGCGCGCCTTGCGCGCCGCCTCGCGCGCCTGGGCCGCCTCGACCACCTTGCCGACGATGGCGCGCGCGGGCGCCGGATTCTCTTCGAACCAGGTCGCCAGCGCTTCGTTGACGACGCCCTCGACCGCGGGGCGCACCTCGGAGGAGACCAGCTTGTCCTTGGTCTGCGACGAGAACTTCGGGTCGGGAACCTTGACCGAGAGCACGCAGGTCAGGCCCTCGCGGCAATCGTCGCCCGAGAGCTCGACCTTCTCGCGCTTGGCGAGGCCGGAGCTCTCCGCGTAGCCGGTCACCTGGCGCGTGAGCGCCGCGCGCAGGCCCGCCAAATGCGTGCCGCCGTCGCGCTGCGGGATGTTGTTGGTGAAGACGAGCGTGTTCTCGTGGTAGCCGTCGTTCCACCACAGAGCGGCTTCAACGGCCACGCCGTCGCGCTCGCCGCGCACGCGGATCGGCGCGTCGACCAGCGGTTGCTTGGCGCGGTCGAGGTGGCGCACGAAGGCCTCGATGCCGCCTTCGTAATGCAGCTCCTCGCGCCTGGGCTCGGCGTGGCGCAGGTCGGCCAGCGCGATGCGCACGCCCGAATTGAGGAACGCCAGCTCGCGCAGCCGGTGCTCGATGGTGGCGAAGTCGAACTCGACCTGCGTGAAGGTGACGGGCGAGGGCGTGAAGGTCACCTCCGTGCCGCGCCGCGGCTTGCCGTCGACGATCTGCGCCGGGCCGACGATCGCGAGCGGCGCCACGGGGTCGCCGTCGCGGAACTCCATCGCGTGCTCGATCCCGCCGCGCCACACGCGCAGCTTCAGCGACGACGACAGCGCGTTGACGACCGAGACGCCGACGCCGTGCAGACCGCCCGAGACCTTGTAGGAATTCTGGTCGAATTTCCCGCCCGCGTGCAGCTGGGTCATGATGACCTCGGCGGCGGAAACGCCCTCCTCCTTGTGCATGTCGACGGGAATGCCGCGGCCGTCGTCCGACACGGTGCAGGAGCCGTCGGCGTTCAGCGTCACCTCGACGCGGCTGGCGTGGCCCGCCAGCGTCTCGTCGATCGCGTTGTCGACGACCTCGTAGACCATGTGGTGCAGGCCCGAGCCGTCGTCGGTGTCGCCGATGTACATGCCCGGCCGCTTGCGCACGGCGTCGAGCCCGCGCAGCACCTTGATCGAGTCCGCGCCGTAGCTTTCGGCGGCGGCCGGGGCGGGGGAGGCGGCTTGCATCGTCAAGGGCGTTTTCCGTCGGAAATCGTGGACTTTCGCGCGATTCGCGCGACCCCCCACCTTAGCCGCTTTCGCCGCGGAAATCGATTGCCGGAAGCGGCCGGTCCCTTGGATCGGCCGGCGTCGCGGCGCCCGTCCACTGTGCATATCGCATGGGTTCCATGTCCGATCGGTAAGTTGAACATTCGGCGGCCGGCGCCCATCTCTTCCCCTCACGGGGACGACCGGATGCTCGACCGACTGACCGGCATGGAAGTCTTCGCCAAGGTCGCGCGCACGGGCGCCTTCGTGGGCGCCGCGCGCGAGCTCGGCATGTCGCAGACGATGGTGACCAAGCACGTCGCCGCGGTCGAGGCGCGGCTGGGCGCGACGCTGTTCCACCGCACGACGCGCAAGCTCTCGCTGACCGACGTCGGGCGGACCTATCTCGAACGCGTCACCCGCCTGCTGGCCGACATGGAGGCGGTCGAGATCGAGATGGCCGAAGAGGGCGGGGAGCCGCGTGGGCGCTTGCGGGTGGCGGCGCCGGCCGCGCTCGGCGTGCGCTGGATCGCGCCGCTGGTGCCAGAATTCAACCGCCGCAACCCCAAGGTCATTGTCGAGCTCGGCCTGCGCAACGGCGCCGTCGACCTCGCCGACGGCGCGTGGGATCTCGCGATCCGCGCCGGCCATCTCGAGGATTCCAGCCAGATCGCGCGCAAGCTCGCGCCCTGCCGCATGGCCCTGTGCGCGGCGCCGGTCTATCTCGCCGAACGCGGCGCGCCGAGGCGGATCGACGAGCTCGCCGGCCATTCCTGCCTGAGCTACGCGGAAACGCGCGTGGGCGCTGGCCGCACGTGGCGGTTCGGCGCCGCGGGGGCGCGCGCGATCGAAGTGTCGGGGCCGCTCTACGCCGACAACGTCGAGGCGCTGCGGGCGGCGGCGGTGGCGGGCATGGGGATCGTGTGCCTGCCGCGCTACGTCGTGGTGGACGATCTCGCTTCGGGCGCCTTGGCCGAGCTCGCGCTCGACGAGCCGCCGACGGATTTCGGCGCCATCTGGGCCGTGCACTTGGCCGAGCGCGCTTCGCCCAAACTGCGCGCGTTCATGGACGTTCTCGCGGCGACCTTCGCCGCGCCGCCGTGGCGCGATTGAACCGCGTGGCGGCCGGGCGCGGCATGCCGCGCCCGATCGTCGTCGCAACGGCGTACGATGGCGTCAGCGGACGCCGCCGTTGCCGTTGCCGTCGTTGGCGCAACGCCCGTCCGCGAGCTTGAAGTAGATCGGGTCGCCGGGCGTCTGGTCGCTCGAGCAGGATGTCGCGGCGTAGCCGCGGTCCTGGTAGCTCGCGGCGTATTGCGAGCGTTCGGCGGCGAAAGCCGAGGTCGCGAGCGCGCCGGACAGCAGGGCGGCGGCGGCGAGACTGGTGAGAACGGTCTTCATGGCATGCTCCTATTTCCAAATCGCGCTCCCTTCATTTCGGGGCGCGGGACTTACGTAGGCGCCATGTGATCCGGCATAATCCCCGCGGCGGGAAAGGGACTCTTTCCCGCCGCGCCGCGAAACCCGCGCCCCGGCCCCGCCCGAAGCGCCGCGGAGAAGTCAGTCGCTCGCACAGAGCCCGTCGGCCCGCGTGACGTCGGACGGATCGGCCGGCCCCCGCCGGAGCGCGTCCATCCTGTGTCCGCGACCTCCGCTCCCTTGCCGGCGAACCGCGTCGAGAGCGCAAACGTCCCGCCGCGACCGATGGGTCACGGGGGCCCGTCGATTTGCGAGCGATCGTCGAGGATCCGTCGGCGACCGCAGCGCGCTTTTTCTCGACACGGCGCAATCGCCCTGAACCTTCGCGGCGGACATATTTCGGATCGAGATGCGTGGTATAGAGCAATTCGGCGTCGCCACGTCGCCCCACGAACTTCATTGGCGGATCGTGGAGCGACGGCATGACGACGAACGTTTCCCGGAACGACTCTCGCTTGGCGCCGCATGCGGTCGGGGCGAACCCATCCGTTCCGGGTTGGCGGTTCGCGGGCCTTGGCCTGCTTCGAATCGCCTTCGGCATCGTCTGGGCCATCGACGCGGCGTTCAAATGGCAACCGGGCTTCACCGACAACTTCGTTTCCTACGTGACCGGCGCGCTGAAGGATCAACCCGTGGCGGTGCGCGCCTGGATTAGGCTCTGGGTCGACGTGATCCAGGTCGACCCGCGTCTGTTCGCGCATCTGGTGGCGACAAGCGAAACCGCCCTCGCGATCGCGCTGATCGCGGGCGCTTTCAGCAACCTCGCCTTCTTCGGGGGAACGTCGCTGGCGCTCGTGATTTGGTCCACGGCCGAAGGGTTCGGCGGACCCTACAAGACCGGTTCGACGGACATCGGCACCGCGATCATTTATGTCTTGGTGTTCGTCGGTCTCTTTCTGGCGAAAGCCGGACTGCCGCTCGGGATCGATCGCCGTCTGACCCCGTGGCTCGGACGCTGGGGATGGATCGCCAGCGGCCCGTTGGACGCGACGGACCCGGGTTGAACGGCGAACGTCGGCGTTCGGTCGCTCGCCAGGCGCCCCTCGCGCGCGGCGTCGTTTCGCGCTAACGACGCGCGCGATGAGCGCACTCCCCCGCGACGACCGCTGGCGCTTCTGCGTCGCCCCGATGATGGACTGGACCGACCGGCACTGCCGGGCGTTCCATCGCGTCCTGACCAGACGCGCGCGGCTCTACACGGAGATGGTCACCACCGGCGCGCTGATCCATGGGCCGCGCGCTCGCCTGCTGCGCTTCGATCCCGCCGCCGAGGCGCCCGTCGCGTTGCAGCTCGGCGGCGCCGATCCCGCTGCGCTGACGGCCTGCGCGCGGATGGGCGAGGACGAAAGCTACGACGAGATCAACCTCAACTGCGGCTGCCCGTCGGACCGCGTGCAGGACGGCGACTTCGGCGCCTGCCTGATGCGCGATCCCGCGCGCGTGGCCGAGGGCGTGGCGGCGATGAAGGCGGCCGTGCGCGTCCCCGTCACCGTGAAATGCCGCATCGGCGTCGACGAACAGGAGCCGTGCGACGCGCTGTTCGCCTTCGCGCAGGCCGTGCGCGGGGCCGGCGCCGACGCGCTGGTGGTCCACGCGCGCAAGGCCTGGCTCAAGGGCCTGAGCCCGCGCCAGAACCGCGACGTGCCCCCGCTCGACCGCCCGCTGGTGCGCGACCTGAAGCGCGCCCATCCCGATTGGCCGATCGTCGTCAACGGAGGCCTGGCGTCGATGGACGAGGCGAAGGCCGAACTCGTCCATGTCGACGGCGTGATGCTCGGCCGCGCGGCCTGGCACGATCCGGCCCTGTTGCTGCGCGTCGATCCGGAGATCTTCGGCGCGACGGCGCCGGTCGCCGACGAATTCGTGGCGGTGGCGGCCTATCGCGACCACGTGGCGCGCGAGCTGGCCGACGGCGCGCGCTTCGCCGACCTGACGCGCTGCCTGCTCGGCCTGTTCGCGGGCCGGCCCGGCGCGCGCGCCTGGCGCCAAGCCTTGTCCGTCGACCTGCGTGGCGCAGGCGTCGAGCGGCTCGACGCAGCGCTCGCGCACGTCGAGACGCCGGCGCGCGGGGCGTTGGAAGCGGCGTCGTAGGCCGGGCGGACGCGGAAGGGCGGGCGATGGACGCGTTGAACCTGTTCGGCCTCGCGGCGGTCGCCGCGATGATGGCGTGCTACGCGCTCGAAGCGCGCAGCGCGTGGTTCACGCTGGCGTTCGCCGGGTGCTGCGTGCTGGCCTCGGCCTATGGCTTCCTGCAGGGCGCCTGGCCGTTCGGATTGGTCGAGGCGGCGTGGTCGCTGGTGGCGCTCGCTCGCTGGCGGCGGGCGAGGGGCGCCGCGGCCTAGGTCGCGGGCTTCGTCACGCGCGGGAATCGCGCCATCGCCTCGACGTCGTCGAGCGGCATGTGGCTGCGCACGTATTCCTGCGAGGCGTCGCGGAACGGCTGATGGTCCCAAGCGTGGCGTCGGCCTTGCTTGAGCGCGGCGTCGACCGTGCGGCGCCGGCGCTGGCTGGCGCGCACCTCGGCGTCGATCCGGCGCAGGTCCCAGCGCTTGGCGGCCTCGGCGCGGAAACGCGCGATCACGTCGGCGCAGGCGGGGTCGGCCGCCCGGTTCGTCCGCTCGTCGGGGTCGCCCGCGACGTCGAACAGGAGGTCGGGGTCGGCCGGGCAATGCACGAACTTCCAGTCGCCCTCGCGCAGCATCACCACCGGCGCGATCGCGCCCTCGGCGAGATATTCGGCCGCCACGCCCGAGGGTCCCTCGCGCCCTTCGAGCCAGGGACGCAGCGAGCGCCCGTCGAACGGCGCGGCGGCGCCGGCCACCGGGTCGACGCCGGCGAAATCGGCGAGCGTGGGAGCGAGGTCGACCAGCGACACTGGCGCGGCGACCCGGCGCGGCGGGAAGCGCCCGGGCGCGCCGACGATCAGCGGCACGCGCGCGGAGCCCTCGAAGAAGCTCATCTTGTACCAGAGCCCGCGCTCGCCCAGCATCTCGCCGTGGTCTGCGGTGAAGATCACGATCGCGTCCTTGGCGAACCCGGTCGCCTCCAGCGCCGCCGTCAGCCGGCCGAGGTTGCGGTCGACATAGGCGATCTCGCCGTAATAGGCGCGCCGCGCGGCGCGCACCTCGGCCTCGCTCACCGGCTCGGAATCGGTGGCGCAGACGCGCCGCACGCGCGCCGAATGGGGATCGTGGCCTTCATCGGGCGGACCCGCGTGGCGCGGCATGTCGATCTCGTCGTCGCGATGGAGGTTCCAGTATTCCTCCGTGATCGCAAACGGGTCGTGCGGATGCGTGAACGACGCGACGAGGCAGAACGGCCGGCGGTCGCGCGAGCGCGCCCAATCGTGCAGCGCGCGTTCGGCGGCGAAGGCGGTCTCCTCGTCGAAGTCGATCTGGTTGGTGCGCACGCAGACGCCGGCTTCGCGCACCGAGGACATGTTGTGGTACCATTCGGGGCGGTCCTGCGGGCGCTCCCAGTCGGGCGTCCAGCCGTAGTCGGCTGGATAGATGTCGGTCGTCAGCCGCTCCTCGAAGCCGTGCATCTGGTCGGGCCCGCAAAAGTGCATCTTGCCCGCCAGCGCGACGCGCCAGCCCGCCGCGCGCATGTAATGGGCGAAGGTCGGCACGTCGGCGGAAAACTCGGCCGCGTTGTCGTAGACGCGCGTGCGCGAGGCGAGCTGGCCCGACATGAAGGACGCGCGCGAAGGCGAGCAGAGCGGAAAGTTGCAATAGGCGTTCTCGAAGACGACGCCCGCCGCCGCCAGCCGGTCGAGGTTCGGCGTCTTGACGACCCGATGGCCGTAGGCACGCAGCCGCGGCGCCGACAATTGGTCGGCCATCACGATCAGGACGTTGGGTCGCTCGCCGGACATCGCGTCGTCGCTCCTCGCGTCCGCGTCGCACGGACCCCCGGAGCTTAGGCGAAACGCGGGCGCGATGGCAGGCGGAAATCGCCTTGGCCGGGCCCGAACCGCCGCGTGCGGGCGCCCGCAGTCCTTGCGCGCGAAAGCGCCGCGCGGCGCGAACGCCCGCGGGTTTGCGGTAGGCGGTTCTCGTCTCGTCGTCCCGCTCGACGAGCC
>JAGWKJ010000406.1 GCA_028865375.1 Hyphomicrobiales bacterium
GTGCGCTGGGGGCTGCGCAAGGCGGTCGAGATCGCGATGGCGCTGGCGATCGACAAGCTGTGGGGCAAGCGGCGCACGCTGGAAATCTACCTCAACGTCGCCGAATGGGGCGACGGCACGTTCGGCGCCGAGGCGGCGGCGCGCCGCTATTTCGGACGCTCCGCATCCGCGTTGACGGCGCGGCAGGCGGCGCTGCTGGCGGTTGCGTTGCCCAACCCGTTCCTGCGCGTGCCCTCGCGGCCGCGCGGGCTCTACGCGCGGCTCGTCAATCTCGACATGCGCCGCGCGCGCGACATGGGGCCGTGGCTCGATTGTCTCGCGCCCGCCCGACGACGTTGAACTTGCGAGGATGGACCGAATGGACAAGGACCGGCTCAACGCCTTCACCGACGGCGTGTTCGCCGTCATCATCACGATCATGGTGCTGGAGCTGAAGCCGCCGACCGGCGCGGGCGCGGCCGGCCTGTTGCCTTCGATCCCGATCTTCCTCGCCTACGTGCTGAGCTTCGTGAACGTCGGCATCTATTGGGTGAACCATCATCACATGCTGCACGCGGTGCGGCGCGTCGACGGCGCGTCGCTGCTGGCGAACCTGTTCCTGCTGTTCTGGCTGTCGCTCGCGCCCTTCGTCATCCGCTGGATCGACGAGGCGGGCGTCGCGCCCTGGCCGGTGTTCGCCTATGGCGTCATCATGTTCATGGCGGGGGTCGCGTATTCGATCCTGCAATCGACCCTGATCCGCGCCGACGGGCCGGATTCCAAGCTCAAGAGCGCGGTGGGCGACGACCGCAAGGGCAAGATCTCGGTCGTGCTCTATGTCGCGGGCCTCGCGCTGTCGTTCGTCGCGCCCTATGCGGCGGCCGCGATCTACGTGGCGATCGGCGCGATGTGGCTGGTGCCCGACCGCCGCATCGAACGCCACGGCGCGGCGTGAAGACGCGCGGCGCCGGTCATGCCGCCTTGTTGGCGTCGATCATCGCCGTGAAGCGGCGGAACAGGTAATGGCTGTCGCGCGGGCCGGGCGAGGCTTCCGGGTGGTGCTGCACCGAGAAGGCCGGCCGGCCGTCGAGCGCGATGCCGCAATTCGAGCCGTCGAACAGCGAGACGTGCGTTTGCCGGGCGCCGGCGGGCAAGGTCTTGGCGTCGACCGCGAAACCGTGGTTCATCGAGACGATCTCGACCTTGCCGGTCGAGAGGTCCTTCACCGGATGGTTGGCGCCGTGGTGGCCCTGCCGCATCTTGACGGTGTCGGCGCCGATGGCGAGCGCCAGCATCTGGTGGCCGAGGCAGATGCCGAAGGTCGGCACTCCGGCGTCGAGCAGGCGACGGATCGTGGGCACGGCGTAACGGCCGGTCGCGGCCGGGTCGCCGGGACCGTTGGCGAGAAAGATCCCGTCGGGCGTCATCGCGAGGATTTGATCGGCGCCGGTGTCGGCGGGCACGACCGTCACGTCGCAACCGGCGTCGGCCAGCAGACGCAGGATGTTGCTCTTGACGCCGAAGTCGAGCGCCACCACGCGCCGGACGCCGCTGGCGGCCTTGGAATGGCCGGCGCCGAGGCGCCATTCGCCTTCGTCCCAGCCGTAGCGTTGCAGCGTGGTCACGTCCGGCACGAGGTCGGCGCCGTCCATGCTGGGCAAGGCGCGCGCCTTGGCGACCAAGCCCGCACGGTCGAAGGCGCCGTCGGGCGCATGGGCGATGACGGCGTTCTGCATGCCCTTGGCGCGGATCAGGGTCGTGAGGGCGCGCGTGTCGACGCCGGCGACGCCGACCATGCCGCGCGCCTTCAGCCAAGCGTCGAAATGGCCGGCCGAGCGCCAGTTCGAGGGCGCGGTGACCGGCGCCCGCTGGATGACGCCGCGCGCGGCCGGCTTCTGGGCGCGGTCGGCGG
>JAGWKJ010000407.1 GCA_028865375.1 Hyphomicrobiales bacterium
ATCGCTCGGCCGCAGGCTGCTCGCGCGCACGACGCGCGACGTCGCGCTCACGGCCGACGGCGCCGCGTTCCTCGACGACGCGCGCGACCTTGTGGAGCGTGCCGACGCCGCGCTGGCGCGCGCCCGCGCGACGGGCCGCCCGCGCCTCGCCGAGCTGCGCCTGGGCGCCATCGACACCGCCGCGGCCGGCCTCGTGCCGCGCCTGTTGCGCGATCTGCGCGCGCGCGCGCCCGACCTCGACGTGTGCATCGCCGAGGACAAGACCGCGCGGATGCTGCCGAAACTGCTTTCGGGCCGGCTCGACCTCGCCTTCGTGCGGCCGCCGCCTTCGCGCGACAAGCGGCTGAAGTTCCGGTTCATGTTCCACGAGACGGCGGTCGTGGCGGCGCCGACCGGCCATCCGCTGGCGTCCCGCGCGCGGCTGTCGATGAAGGACCTCGCCGGCGCGACGCTGGTCGTGCCGGATCGGCGCACGCGCCCCCACAGCCACGACGTCACCGTCAAGCTGTTCCGCGAGGCCGGCCTGGCGCCCGGACCGATCCTGCGCGCCGACGAGAAGCAGACCATATTGGGCATGGTGGCCGCCGGCCTCGGGCTCGCGATCGTGCCGCGCTGGGCCTCGCGCATGGCCTTGCGCGGCGTCCGCTTCGTGCCGATCGCGCGCCCGCGCGAGCGCGCCGCGCTCGACCTGCTCCCGCTTGCCGCCGCTTGGGTCCGCGGTTCGCGCGACCCCGCGCGCGACGCCGTGCTGGCGCTGGTGGAGGAGCGTCTCGCGGCCTATGCGCGCGGCGCGTAGGCCGGCGGCTTTGGGCCTTCGCGCCCGCGTCTCACGCGCGTTCGAGGATCATAGCGACGCCCTGTCCGACGCCGACGCACATCGTGCAGAGCGCGTAGCGCCCCCTGCGGCGCAGCAGCTCCCAGGTCGCCGCCGTCGCCAGCCGGGCGCCGCTCATGCCAAGCGGATGGCCCATCGCGATCGCCCCGCCGTTGGGGTTCACGTGTGGCGCGTCGTCGGGCAGGCCGAGCGCGCGCAGGACGGCGAGCGCCTGGGCGGCGAAGGCCTCGTTGAGCTCGATGACGTCCATTTGGTCGAGCCGCAGGCCGGTCCTGGCGAGCGCCTTGCGCACGGCCGGCACGGGACCGACGCCCATGACGCGCGGTTCGACGCCGGCCGCCACCATCGCCACGACGCGCGCCATGGGCGTCAGGCCGTGCGCCCTGGCGGCCTCGCCGGAGGCCAGCAGCAGCGCCGACGCGCCGTCGTTGACGCCCGACGAATTGCCCGCGGTGACGGTGCGGCCCGCGCCGTTGACGCCCGGCAATTTGGCGAGCCGTTCCAAGGTGGCGTCGGGGCGCGGATGCTCGTCGACGGAGACGACGACGGGATCGCCCTTGCCCGCGCGCGTCGTCACCGGCGCGATCTCGCCGGCGAACGCGCTCGCCGCCTGCGCCTTCGCCCAGCGCCGCTGCGATTCCAGTGCGAAGCGGTCTTGGTCGACCCGCGACACGCCGTGCTCGGCCGCCACTTCGTCGGCCGTCTCGGGCATCGAGTGGACGCCATATTTCGCCTTCATCGCCGGATTGACGAGGCGCCAGCCGATGGTGGTGTCGTAAACCGCGGCCGCGCGGGAGAAGGCCGCCTCCGCCTTGGGCATGACGAACGGGGCGCGCGTCATGCTCTCGACGCCGCCGGCGACCACGAGCGAGCAATCGCCGGCCTTGATCGCGCGCGCCGCGGCGCCGACCGCGTCGAGGCCTGACGCGCAGAGGCGGTTGACCGTCACGGCGGGAACGCCGACCGGCAGGCCCGCGAGCAGCGCCGCCATGCGGGCGACGTTGCGGTTGTCCTCGCCGGCCTGGTTGGCGCAGCCGTAGACGACGTCGT
>JAGWKJ010000080.1 GCA_028865375.1 Hyphomicrobiales bacterium
CGGGCGCGCGACCAGCAGGCGGCAATTGTTGGTGCCGAGGTCGAGCGCGGCATAGGTGGCCGGGCCGGCCGGACCGTTCGCGCGTCGGACGGCATCGGCCATGGCGGCGGACATCCCCGGCCGGCGAAAGCGCCGGCGACTTGGGGCGACCTTACCCGCGGCGGGGGAGCGGGGGCAAATCGCGCCGCCGGCGCGTCGAACGTCGAGGCGCCGGCCGGGCCGGCGCCTCCCGTTCATTTTCTCACTTTCTCACTTGGCGAGCTTGGCGGCGATCTCGGCGACGTGCTTGCCTTGGAAATGCGCCGCTTCGAGCTCGACCTTCGAGGGACGGCGCGAACCGTCGCCGCCGGCGATCGTCGCCGCGCCGTAGGGCGACGAGCCGAGCACGTGCTCGTGCCCGAACTGGCCCGCGAAGCTGTAGGGCAGGCCGACATAGACCATGCCGAGGTGCAAGAAAGTGGGGATCGACGACAGGATGGTCGATTCTTGGCCGCCGTGCTGCGTCGCGGTCGAGACGAACATCGAGGCGACCTTGCCGACCAGCTTGTTGCCCTGCCAAAGCGCGCCGGTCTGGTCGAGGAAGTTGCGCATCTGCGCGGCCATGTTGCCGTAGCGGGTCGGCGTGCCGACGATCACGGCGTCGTAATCGGCGAGTTCGCCCGGGTTCGCCACCGGTGCGGTCGGCTCCTTGTAATGGAACTGCTTGGCCACCTCGGCGGGCACGAGCTCGGGCACGCGCTTCACGTCGACATGCGCACCGGCCTCGCGGGCGCCGGCCGCGGCGGCTTCCGCCATCGCTTCGACATGGCCCCACGACGAGTAGAAGAGGACGAGAACCTTGGTCATGCTCCAACCTTTCGATCGCGACCCCGCCGGAACCCGTCGCCGCCGGCCCGGTCAGGCCGTCGGCGAAAGGGCGCGGACCATCTCCGCGTCGGTCGGACGTCGCGCGACGGAGATGCGGGCGCACCCGGCTTCGCGCAATGGCGCGGAGGCAGGAATGGATATGCACACGTGCAAGAGGCGGCGGAACGCCGCGGAAACGCCGGCGCCCTGCGCCAGCCGCAACGCCAGCGCGGCGCTGCGTTGCGAATGGTGCAAGGCCGCCTCGGCGCGCACGACGCTCGCGGCCTCCCCGGCGTTCCATCCGGAACGTTCGCGCGCGGCATAGACCTCGAGGACTTCGCACTCGACGCCGGCCGCGGCCAGCGCCGCCTCGAAATCCGGCTTTCGGTCCTCGCCGGCGAGCAGAAGCACGCGCGCGCCCGGCCCGAGATCGCCGACGATCCGGCGCGCGAGCGCGGCGCCGTCGCCCTCGCCGGCCCGCACCGAGCCGAAGCCGGACCGCCGCGCGGCCGCCGCCGTCGCCTCGCCCACGGCGTAGAATGGCGTGTCGGCGAACGCCGGGAGTGCGCCGGAGGCCAACGACATCGGCGCGCGCGCGCTGGTCGCCGCCAATGCGTCGAACGGGCCGGGGGGCACGGGCGCGTCTAGCCGCGCGATCTCGGTGGCGGGCGCCAGCAAGGCCTCGTGGCCGGCCGCCGCAAGCCGCTCCGCCGTCGCCGCCGCGAAATCCTCCGCGCGCGTGACGAGGACGCGCATTCAGCGCCGGACGGGTTCTAGCGCGAGCAGGCGCCGGCCGAGTTCGCGGCCGAGCGCGGCGGCGGCGGCGGCGTCGCCTTCGATCGCGCCCTCGCGCGCCAGCGCGCCGTCGGGCGACAGGATCGCGCCGACCAGCCGCAGGCGCGATGCCGCCAGCGTCGCATGGCCGGCGATCGGCGTGCGGCACGAACCGTCGAGCGTGGCCAGAAAGGCGCGTTCGGCGGCGAGCGCCAACCCGGTCGGGGCGTGCAGGATCGGCGCGAGCAGCGCCGCCGTCGCCGGATCGGCGCGCCGCGCCACCAGCGCGATCGCGCCCTGTCCGACCGCGGGCGGAAAGACGTCGATGGGCAAGGCGGCCGTGGCGCGGTCGGCGAGTCCAAGCCGTTTCAGGCCTGCCATCGCAAGGATCGTTGCGTCGAGCGCGCCGCTTTCGACCTTGCCGAGCCTCGTGCCGACGTTGCCGCGCAACAGCGAGACCGCGAGGTCGGGACGCACCCGCAGCGCCATCGCCTGGCGGCGCAGCGAGGCGGTGCCGAGCTTCGCGCCGCGCGGCAGCGCTTCGAGCGTCGCGGCGTCGCGCGCGATCAGCG
Source organism: Hyphomicrobiales bacterium (assembly GCA_028865375.1). GTDB lineage: Bacteria > Pseudomonadota > Alphaproteobacteria > Rhizobiales > Beijerinckiaceae > JAGWKJ01. The sequence continues at coordinate 2,193 of JAGWKJ010000080.1, forward strand.
CGTCGCGCGCGTCCTCGCGCGGGAGGTAGCCCGCCACGTGCAGGCCCGGCGCGTCCAGCGTCGGCAGGTCCTTGGCCGAATGGACGGTGAAATCGACCGCGCCTTCGGCAAGCGCGACGTCGAGCTCCTTGGTGAACAGGCCTTTGCCGCCGGAATCGGCGAGCGGACGGTCCTGGATCGCGTCGCCCGTCGTGCGGATCGCGACGATGGCGATGGTCGTCGGGTCGAGCCCGTGCGCCGCCGCCAGCCGGGCGCGCGTCTCCTCGGCCTGTGCGAGCGCGAGCGGCGACCCGCGCGTGCCGAGGCGCCAGCGGACCGTCGAGGCGGGAAAGGTCGTCATCGTGGCGGTGCATAAAGCGGTCGGCGCGAAAGGGGAAATCTGCGGCCCGCGGCGCCGCGCCGCGGTCGGCCGCGCGGCGCCGGCCGCGCCGATGCTTGTCAATTCGGCCGCGGTCGGTCAGGCAGTGTCCGGGCTTCGCCCGCCGTGGGCGGGCTCGGGGAGGCGTGGCGACCTTGGACGACGCTGGCGGGGACCCGGTCGCGCACCCGCTGCGCGAGTTCGCGCTGCGGGAAATGCACGCCCGCCCGTTCGCGCCGCTGACGACGCCCCATCGCGTGTTGCATTACGCCTTCATGCCCGAGGGCGAAGCCCGGGTGATCGACCGCCGCAACCTTCGCGCGCTGTGCGAAAGCCGCGGGCTGCCCGGCCCGGCCTCGGGCGCCAAACATCACCGGGTCGACCTCGGCGACTTCGTCCTGCTGTGGGAAGGCCACACCGAATTCACCACCTACAGCTTCGAGATCCCGGCCGCGGCCGGCGTGGAGCCTTTCGCGCCGCCGGCCGAAGGTTGGCGCGACCCGATGAGTTTGGTTCCCGCGCCGGGCCCCCTGCTCGCCAAGGTCGACCTGTGCCTGGTCTCGGCGCCCGCGGACGCGCCGGCGCCCGCGGCCTTCGCCGGACGCGACGTCGCGCGTTCGTCGGTGGAGCGCGGCCGCGCGACGATCGCCAGCGATTTCGCGCCCGACGACCGCGGCTTCGTGCGCATTGCGCTGCTCGACCACGGACTGGGCGCCGCCAAGGCCGGCGCGCTCGCCCGACGCGCGCTCGAGATCGAAACCTATCGCGTCTTGTGCCTGCTCGGCCTGCCGGCCGCCCAGGAGATGGCGCCGGCGATCCGCGGCGTCGAACTGGCGCTGCCCGCGCTGATCGACGGCATGCGCCGGGAAGGGACGATGGAGGACAACCGGGCGCTGCTCGACCGGCTCATCGCCCACGCCGCCGAGCTTGAACGCGCGGCTTCCGCCAACGCCTTCCGGTTCGGCGCGACGCGCGCCTATCACAAGCTGATCGAATCGCGGCTGGCCGCGACCGGCGAACGGCCCGCCGAGGGCGCGGTCGGCTGGGGCGAGTTCTTCGCGCGCAGGCTGCAGCCGGCGGTGCGCACCTGCAACGCCGTGCAGCGCCGCGCCGACGAGCTGTCACGCCGCCTCGCGCGCGCCGCGCAATTGCTGCGCACGCGCGTCGAGATCGACCTCGAGACGCAGAACGCCGGGGTGCTGCGCGCGATGAACGACCTCGCGCGCCTGCAACTGCGGCTGCAACGCACGGTCGAAGGCCTCTCGGTGGCGGCGATCAGCTATTACGTCGCGAGCCTCGCAGGCCACGTGTTCGACGGCCTGCACGCGGCGGGCTACCCGGTCGATCCGGCGGTGGCGACCGCGCTCGCGGTGCCGGTCGCCGTGCTCGCCGTCGGCGTCGTCGTGTGGCGGATCCGCTCGCGCCACGGCGAATGAGGGGCGGCAGTCACGCCTTCGGGCCGCCGACCTTGCGGCCGACCCAGTCGGGCGCCGGCAGCCCCGCCTGCGTGCGGGCGATCGCATCGAGCCCCGCGACGAGCGCGGCGTCGAAAGCGCTCGCCTTGCCGGCCTTGGCGTCGACGTGGAGCAGCATCTGCTCGGCGGTGGCGACGAGGCGGGCGTCGTCGCCGGCGCGCATCTCGTGGGCGACGTGGGCGCGCTTGGAATCGCGCGCCAGCAGCCGCGTCGTCACCCGCAGCGTCTCGCCGACCTTCGTCTCGTCGAGGTGCCGCAGGTGGGTCTCGACCGTGAACACCGAGCGGCCCGACGCGAGATAGGCGGAATCCATGCCGATCGCCCGCAGGAACGCGTCGGTCGCGTCGCCGAACACCTGGAGGTAGCGGCTCTCGGTCATGTGGCCGTTGTAGTCGGCCCAATCCTCGCGCGCGCGGCACGTCACGCTCGCCATCGGCCCGGACCCGGACGACGCGGCGGCGGCCGCGCGGGCGTGGACGCGGCCGAACAGGGCCGCGTCGCGTTCGCGCAACGTCGCGCCGGCGCCCCAGTCGTTGGCCTTCAGCGCGAGCAGGATGCCCACGAGGTTGTCGTCGCGCTTCGCCTCGAGCTCGGCGATGGACCGGCCGTTCGCCTGTGCGTCGGATTGGGCGGCGATGCGCTCGACCAGCGCGTCGTCGAGATCGGGCACGTCGGTCAGCTTGGTCCACGGCCATTTCAGCGCCGGGCCGAATTGGGCGAGGAAATGCCGCATCCCCGCGGCGCCGCCGGCGATGCGGTAGGTCTCGAACAGGCCCATCTGCGCCCAGCGCAGGCCGAAGCCGAAGCGGATCGAATCGTCGATCTCCTCCGTCGTCGCGATCCCGTCCTTCACCAGCCACAGCGCCTCGCGCCACACCGCCTCGAGCAGGCGGTCGGCGACGTGGGCGTCGATCTCCCGGGCGATCCGCAGGGGCTTCATGCCGACCCGCGCGAACAGGGCCTCAGCGCGCGCCAAGGCCGCGTCGTCGGCGCCCTCGCCGCCGACGACCTCGACCAGCGGCAGCAAATAGACCGGATTGAACGGATGGGCGACGAACACGCGCGACGCGCCGGCGCCGAGCCCATCGCGCAGCGCGCTCGGCGTGAAGCCGGACGTCGAGGAGCCCACCGGCGTCCCCGCCGGCGCCGCGGCGAGGATCTCGCCCAGCAGCCGGCGCTTGAAGTCGAGCCGCTCGGGCGCGCTCTCCTGCACGTATTGCGCGCCCTCGACCGCCGCCGCGACCGTGTCGTGGAAGCGCAGACGGCCGCGTTCGGGCAGCGGCGCCAGCGTCAGCTTGCGCCACGCGCGCTCGGCGTTGGCGAGCGCATGGTCGACCGCGGCCGCCGCCCCTGGCGAGGGATCGTGGACGTCGACGTCGATGCCGTCGAGCAGGAAGCGGGCGACCCAACCCGCGCCGATCACGCCGGCGCCGATCGCCGCGACGCGGCGCACGTCGTCCGCCATGTCGCGCTCCGCCGTCACCATCGCCTCGCCAGCTTGAGCCGCTCGCGCACCGCGGCCGGCCCCAGGACCGAGGCGCCCATCGCCGACAGGATCGCGGCCGCGCGTTCCACCAGCGCGCCGTTGGTGGCCGGCACGCCCTTGGAGAGCCAGAGGTTGTCCTCCAGCCCGACGCGCACGTTGCCCCCCGCCAGCGCGGCCATCGCGACATAGGGCAATTGCATCCGGCCGATGGAGAACGCCGAATAGGTCCAGCCCGCCGGCACCGCGTTGACGAGCGCCATCAGCGTGCCGGGATCGTCGGGCGCGCCATAGGGGATGCCCATGCAGAGCTGCACCATCACGGGCGCCTCGACGAGGCCCTCGCGCACCAGCTCCTTGGCCAGCACGAGGTGGCCGAAGTCGAACACCTCGATCTCGGGCCGGACGCCCGCCGCCTTGATGCGCGCCGCCATCGCCCGCAACATGCCTGGCGTGTTGGTCATCACGTAGTCGGATTCGGCGAAGTTCATGGTGCCGCAATCGAGCGTGCAGATCTCTGGCAGCAGTTCGGCGACGTGGACGAGACGCGCCTGCGCGCCGACCATGTCGGTGCGCGCCGGGTCGAGCGGCAGCGGACGTTCGGGCGGCCCGAACACCATGTCGCCGCCCATCCCCGCGGTGAGGTTGAGGACCACGTCGACGCCGCTTTCGCGCACGCGGGCCACCACCTCGCGATAGAGGGCCGGGTCGCGCGAGCCCGCGCCCGTGGCGGGATCGCGGACGTGGACGTGGGCGATCGCCGCCCCGGCCCTGGCCGCCTCGACGCAGGCGTCGGCGATCTGGGCCGGCGTGATCGGCACCTTGTCGGAGCGCGACGTCGTCGCGCCCGAGCCGGTGACGGCGCAGGTGATGAAGACGTCCCGGTTCACGCGGCCCCTCCCGTTCGGAGCGCCATCGTGCGCGGCGGGCCGCGCGCGATCAAGGGCGAAGCGCGCCGGAAAATCGGATGGCGGGGCCCGTTCCGCGCGCACGCTTGCCCGACGCCGCATTTGCGTCTTCCATTCGGCGCATTCGCCGCCCGTTCTTGAACGGAACCCCGGGAGGAGACGCCGACCATGACGAACCATCGGAAGACCGCTTGCGCGGTCGCCGCCCTGCTCGCGGCCGCCGGCGCGGCGCGCGCGGCCGACCTGCCCGCGTCCTCGCGCATCGCGAAGGTCGTCGTGCACCCGTCGGGCGCGGAGGTGACGCGCGACATCGACGTGACGCTGCCGGGGGGCACGTCGACGATCGTGCTGCGCGGACTGCCCGCCACGCTCGATCCGGTCTCCGCGTCCGTCTCCGGCGAGGGTCCCGACGGCCTCGCGTTGGGCGACGTGCGCGTCGCCGTCGACGCCAATGCGACGCCGGCCGCCGACGCGCTCGACGACCGGCTGCGCCACCTGATCGACGACCGCGCGGCCGCCCAATCGGCGATCGACGCGCTGGACGCGCGCAAGGCGATGATCGCGCGCTTCACGCAGTCGGGCCCCGACCGCCTCGGCGCGGACGGCGCCGCGCTCGCCCCCGAAGACTGGCCGAAGGCCTGGGACGCCGCGCAGAACGGCATGACCGCCGCGCTCGACGCGCTGCGGCCGCGGCTGGCCGACGCCAAACGGCTCGACGCCGAGATCGCCGCGCTGCGCGCCCGCGGCGCGGCGCCCGACGCGCCCTCGCGCGAAGCGCGGTTCGACGTCACGGCGCCCACCGGCGGCGTCGCGCATCTGACGCTGACCTATCGCGTGACCGGCGCCGGCTGGCGCCCGCATTACGTGGCGGACGTTTCGACCGCCGGCGCCAAGGCCGGAAAGGGCACGCTCGATTTCGACGCCGTCCTGACCCAGCGCACCGGCGAGGACTGGACCGGCGCGTCGCTCACTTTCTCGACCGCCGACTCCTACGCGGGCCTCGCGGCCCCGCCCGCGCCGAGCTTGCGCGTCGATCTGGCCCCCGAAGCGCGCGCGAAAGCCGCGGGGACGGCGGAAGCGCCGCCCGTCCCCGCGCCGATGACGATGGCGGCGGCGCGGCAGGCGCCGGCGGCCGTGCGGCTTGGCACGTTCGACGCCACCTATTCCGTGCAAGGCCCGTTCGACGCGCCCAGCGGCGCGGGCGAGCGCACGGTGCTCCTGACCTCGATCCCGATCGCGGCCGCGCTCGTCGATCGCGTCGCGCCGGCGTTCTCGCAAGTCGCCTATGTCGAGGCGCGGATCGTCAACGACGCGCCGGTGCCGCTGCTGGCGGGCGATCTCGAAGCGCGGCGCGACGGCCAATTCGCGGGCCGCGGCGCGCTCGCCGAGACGCTGGCGGGCCAATCCTTCGATCTCGGGCTCGGGCCCGACCGCGACCTCGAGGTGAGGCGGCTTCCGGTCGTCAAGAAGTCCTACGAGCCGAGCCTGTTCGGCCGCGACCGCGCGGCGACGACCGAATACGTGACGCGGATCGTCAACCGCCGCGGCGGCCCGGTGACGGTGCAGGTCGAGGATTCCGTGCCCGTCTCCGGCGACTCTTCGATCTCGGTGGAGACCCTGCCGCAGACGACGGCGCCGACTTCGCGCGATCCCGACGGTCGCAAGGGCGTGCTGCGCTGGACGTTCGACCTCGCCGCCGGCGCCGAAAAGTCCATCGACCTCGCGTGGCGGACGTCCTGGCCCGCCGACCGCGCGGTCTACACGCGCGTCGTCGGCCCGCGCTGACGCCTCAGCCGCGCGGCAGGACGCGGCCGGCCACGGCGTCGAGTCGGCCGAGCAGGGCGGGGTCGCGCGCACTTGGCGCGGTCATCACGGCGCCGTCGAGCGCCGTCTCCGCGCCGGACGGGCACGGCGGCGGATCGGCCGGAAAGTCGCGGGCGAGGCGGGCGATCACGCGCGCGGCGTTGGCGGCGTTGGCGCGCAGCGTCGCCACGACGGCGGCCACGTCGACCGCCGCATGGCCGTCGTGCCAGCAGTCGTAATCCGTCACCAGCGCCAGCGTCGCGTAGGGAATCTCGGCTTCGCGTGCGAGCTTGGCCTCCGGCATCGCCGTCATGCCGACGAGATCGAAGCCCTGCGCGCGGGCGGCCAGCGATTCCGCGCGGGTGGAGAATTGCGGCCCCTCGATGCACAGATAGGTCCCGCCGTCCCGGCACGCGACGCCCTCGGCGGCGGCGGCCGCGTTCAGCCGCGCGCGCAGGAGCGGCGAGGTCGGCTCCGCGAAGGCGACATGGGCGACGCAACCCGCGCCGAAGAACGAGGACGGACGGCGATGGGTCCGATCGACATATTGGTCGGGCGTCACGCACAGGCCGGGCGCCAAGTCCTCGCGAAACGAGCCGCACGCGGAGAGCGCGACCAGATGCGTGACCCCCGCCCGCTTCAGCGCGTCGAGGTTGGCGCGATAATCGACGTCGGAGGGCGACAGCCGATGTCCCGCGCCGTGGCGGGCGAGGAAGACGACCTCCGTCGCGCCGATCCGCCCGCGGCGCAGCGGGCCCGACGGCGTTCCCCAAGGCGAGGCGGTCGTCTCGTCGCGCACGCCCTCCAGGCCCGGCAGGTCGTAGACGCCCGAGCCGCCGATCACGCCGAGGATTGCGTTCATGTGCCGTCCACCTCCGTCGCGTCACGGTAGGGTCAGGGCGCCGCGCGCGCCAGCCCGGCTTGCCCCGCGTGCGCGCCGGCCATAG
>JAGWKJ010000408.1 GCA_028865375.1 Hyphomicrobiales bacterium
GACGCCCGAGATGCGGGCGAGGTCGTCGGGCGCGCCGCGCGGGGCGGCGAGCGTGACGAAGCGGTCGGTCGCCGCGCCGTCCACGACAGGGGCCGGCACGTCGGCGAGCGCCTCGGGCATCGGCGCCTCGGCCGCGCCGATGTCGACGCCCGACGCGCCTTCGCTGCGCGCGATGCCGTCGATCGCCGCCTTGGCGAACAGGTCGCAATAGAGCGCGATCGCGCGGCCGGCGTCGTCGTTGCCGGGCACCGGATGGGCGATGCCGGCGGGATCGCAGTTCGTGTCGAGGATGGCGACGACGGGAATGCCCAACCGGCGCGCTTCCTTGATCGCCAGCGCTTCCTTGTTGGTGTCGATCACGACCATCAGGTCGGGCGTGCCGCCCATGTCCTTGATGCCGCCGAGCGCCTTTTCCAGCTTCTCGCGTTCGCGCGAGAGCATCAGGCGCTCCTTCTTGGTGAGGCCCGCGACCGTGCCCTCGAGCATCTCGTCGACCTTGCGCAGGCGCGTGATCGAGGCCGAGATGGTCTTCCAGTTCGTGAGCGTGCCGCCGAGCCAGCGCGAGTTGACGTAATATTGCGCCGAGCGCTTGGCGGCGTCGGCGATGGCGTCGGACGCCTGGCGCTTGGTGCCCACGAACAGCACGCGGCCGCCCTTGGCCACGGCGTCGGAGATCGCCACCAGCGCGCGATGCAGCAGCGGGACGGTCTGGGCGAGGTCGATGACGTGGATGTCGTTGCGCACGCCGAAGATGTAGGGCGCCATCTTCGGGTTCCAGCGGTGCGACTGGTGGCCGAAATGCGCGCCCGACTCGAGCAGTTGGCGCATGGAAAAATCGGGTACGGACATCGTTCTTCTCCGGTTCTGCCTCCGCGGACCGAAAGAGGGCGGGGCTCGAACCCCGTCCACCGGAGCGGGTCCCTTGAAGCAGGGCCGCCAAGTCCGCGTGTGGAATGGCCGGGCGCATAGGGCAATCCGCGCGCGAAGGCAAGGGCGGGACGGACCGGCGCCGGGCGCGGCCTTTCACGCCTCCCTTGCAACCCCTTGCCGCATTTGCGACGTTTCGTTTCGCGGCGGAAGGGCCGTCGCCGGGCGTGGGAGGCGGGCATGGTCCAGTCGAGCGCAGGCCAGGCCGGCGACGGCCCATCCGGATCGGGCCATTCGCGCGAGGGCGCGGGCGGGCGGGTCGCCGGGCCGCGGCTGATCGCGATCCTCGGCACGTTCCAGAGCGGCAAGACGACGCTGTTCGAGAGCCTGCTGTCGCGCTGCGGGGCGATCGCGCGCCAAGGTTCGGTCAAGTCGGGCGCGAGCGTCGGCGATTCCTCCGCCGAGGCCCGCCTGCACAAGATGGGCGTCGAGCCCAACCTCGCCACCGTCGACTACCTCGGCGACGCCTTCACGTTCTTCGATTGCCCCGGCTCGCCCGAATTCTCGCACGCGATGGCGGGCGCGATCCCCGCCTGCGACGCCGCGATCGTGGTGTGCGAGGCCGACGCCAAGAAGACGCCGGCGTTGCAGGCGATCCTGCGCGAGCTCGAGGCGCGCGACGTGCCGCGCTTCCTGTTCCTCAACAAGATCGACGCCGCGACGACCCGCGTGCGCGAGACGCTGGCGGCGCTCCAGCCGGCTTCGCGCGCGCCGCTGCTGCTGCGCCAGATCCCGATCTGGCAGAACGGCATCGCCACCGGATTCATCGACCTCGCGCTGGAGCGCGCCTTCGTCTACCGCGAACACGCGCCCTCCGCCGTCGTCGACGTGGCCGCCGGCGACCTGCCGCGCGAACGCGACGCGCGCTACACGATGCTGGAGAAGCTCGCCGACTACGACGACGCGCTGATGGAGGAGCTCATCTCCGACCTCGAGCCGCCGCGCGACCGCGTGT
>JAGWKJ010000409.1 GCA_028865375.1 Hyphomicrobiales bacterium
TCATAGGCGGCGGCGGCCTCGCGCATTCCCTCCAGCGTCGCTTCGAGCGCGGCGAGTCCGGCGCGGCTCGCGCGCTTGGCGGCGAGGCCGACCGACTGGATCTCGAGCGACATCCGCACTTCGAGCAGGTCGAACAATCCCTTGGGGTCGAAGCGGATGGCGCTGGCGAGAAAATCGCCGAACGCCTGTCCGTCGGGCTGGCGCACGGTCGCGCGGCGCCCGCGCGAAAGTTCGACCAGACCCTTGCCGGCCAGCGTCCGCAGCGCCTCGCGCACCGTCACGCGCGAAACGCCGAAGCGCAGCGAAAGCGCCGCTTCGCTTTCGAGCTTCGCGCCGGGGCGACGCTCGGCGAGAATGTCGCGCGCCAACGCATCGGCGACGGCGCCGGTCGCGGTTTTCGCGATGCGTACGCCACCCGTGTCGTTCGAGATGGATTTCGTCATCTTGTCATACAAGTCATGGGCCGCCATGGATCGTTCGAGTCGAAATCACCTGATTTTTCAGCGCTGACAATGATCGCGTCGCCGAGCGCTTTACAAGGTATCATACGATCTTATAGTCGAGATCGAGCCGACGGGGGAGCGAACCGCCCGCGAGCCGCAACGTTCCAGGGAGGAACCGATGTCCAAAGCCGCCTGCCGAAATGTCATCTTCGGGTTGGGCGCCGCAGCCGTCACGCTGCTGGCCGCCGCCCCCGCCTTTGCGACCGACCCGACCGCGAAATGGTGCGCGGGCGTGAAGATCGCGGCGTTTCCGGGCGGCCCGCAGGGCGGCGTGTTCGCCAACAACGTCTACAACGGCTTCCGTCAGGCGGAACTCGATCTGGGCCCGACTGTGACCTATTATTTCTCGGACTGGGACCCCAACAAGATGCTGACCCAGATCCAGCAGGCGCTCGCCACCAAGGTCGACGGCATCGCGACCTATGGCTTCGGCGGCGAGGCGGCCGAGGGTCCCTTGGTCGACCAAGCCTACAAGCAGGGCACGATCTTCACGTCGCTCAACACCGCCCTGCCCGACAGCCAGAAGAAATGGGCGCCGCACGGCTTCGGATACGTCGGCGCGCCCAATTACCTCGCGGGCTTCTCGCTGGCGCAGGAAGCGGCCAAGCGCGCCAAGCTCGCCAAGGGCGACGAGGTGTTCGTCTGGGGCCTGAAGGGCCAGGGCGGCGACCGCGGCCAGCGCACCGTCGGCGTGGTGGACGCCTTCACGAAGGCCGGCGCCAAGGTGATCTATCAGGAGATCGACTCGGCCACCAACGCCGACCCCAACGCCGGCACCGCGACCTTCGTGGGCGTGATGAAGGCCAACCCGAAGGTGAAGATCGTGGTCACCGACCACGGCGGCCTGACTTCGAACGTCGGCGTCTACGCGCGCGCCGCCTCGCTGAAGCCGGGCCAAGTCTTCTTCGCCGGGTTCGACATGTCGCCCAACACGGCGCAGGCGGTGAAGCAGGGCTACATCCCGATCCTCAACATCTGCCTGACCAAGAAGTTCGGCTTCTCGGGGCTCGACATCAACACCGCCGGCGCCTTCGTCGACTCGACCAACGTCGACGCGGTCGCCCCGCTGGCGGCCAAGGAAATCCGCTGAGACGAAACCATCGGGCGCGGCGGTCCGCCGCCGCGCTTTTTTTGCGACCCCGCCTGGATCACGACCGCCGTGACGGACGCTTCCTCCCCCGTGATCGAACTGCGCGGCGTCTCGAAGACGTTCGGCGAGGTGCGCTCGCTGTCTGGCGTCGACTTCGAGGTCCGGCGCGGCGAGATCGTCGGCCTGCTCGGCGACAACGGCGCCGGCAAGTCGACGCTGGTCAAGACCGTGATGGGCTTCCACCGGCCCGATCCCGGCGGCGAGATCCGCTTCATGGGCGAGAGGA
>JAGWKJ010000081.1 GCA_028865375.1 Hyphomicrobiales bacterium
CCTCCGGCATCAACGACGGCGCGGCCGCCCTGGTGCTGATGACGGCGGCGGAAGCCGAGAAGCGCGGCCTGACGCCGCTGGCGCGCATCGTCTCCTGGGCGACGGCCGGCGTCGACCCGGCCGTGATGGGCACGGGCCCGATCCCCTCTTCGCGCAAGGCGCTCGAAAAGGCCGGCTGGAAGGCCAAGGACCTCGACCTCGTGGAGGCCAACGAGGCCTTCGCCGCGCAGGCGCTCGCCGTCAACGCCGACATGGGCTGGGATCCCGCCATCGTCAACGTCAACGGCGGGGCGATCGCCATCGGCCACCCGGTCGGCGCCTCGGGCGCGCGCGTGCTCACCACGCTGCTGCACGAGATGAAGCGGCGCGGCGCCAAGCGCGGCCTCGCCACGCTGTGCATCGGCGGGGGCATGGGCATCGCGATGACGGTTGAACGCTGAGCGCGTCTCGCGCATGGTGAGGGCGCGACCGGGCCGCAGAGCCCGGCGCGCGGACGGAATCGCGAGGAGGCGGACATGGCACGCGTGGCGATCGTCACCGGGGGCACGCGCGGCATCGGCGCGGCGATCTCCAAGGCGCTGAAGGCGGACGGGTTCAAGGTCGCGGCCGTCTATCGGGGCGACGACGCGGCCGCCGCCGCGTTCAAGGCGGAGACCGGCGTCGCCGTCCACAAATGGGACGTGTCCGACTTCGCCGCCTGCGCGGCGGGCGTGAAGGCGGTGGAGGCCGAGCTCGGAGCGGTCGACACGCTGGTCAACAACGCGGGCATCACGCGCGACACGATGCTGCACAAGATGACGTTCGAGCAGTGGAAGGCCGTCATCGACGTCAACCTCAATTCGCTCTTCAACATGACCCGCCAGGTGATCGAAGGGATGCGCGAGCGTGGCTTCGGCCGCGTGATCTCGATCTCCTCGATCAACGGGCAGAAGGGCCAGATGGGGCAGGCGAACTATTCCGCCTCCAAGGCCGGCGACATCGGCTTCACCAAGGCGGTCGCGCTCGAGAACGCCCGCAAGGGCGTCACCGCCAACGTCATCTGCCCCGGCTACATCGAGACCGACATGGTCAAGGCGGTGCCCAAGGACGTGCTGGAAAAGTCGATCCTGCCGCTGATCCCGGTCGGCCGGCTCGGCCAGCCCGAGGAGATCGCGCGCTGCGTCGCCTTCCTCGCGTCCGACGCCGCCGGCTTCATCACCGGCGCGACGCTGTCCGCCAACGGCGGCCAATATCTCGCCTGACGCGGCTTCGGCGGACGTCGCGCGCGCCACCGCGATCGGCGCGCTGGCGATCGCGATGTGGTCGGCGCTCGCCGCGCTGACCGCCGCCTCGCGCGCGTTGCCGCCCTTCGAGCTCGCCGCGATCGCGTTCGCCATCGGGGCCGCGCCGGGCTTCGCGCTGGCGGCGGCGCGCGGCAGGCTGTCGGCGATAAGCCGCGATCCGCGCGTGTGGGCGGTGGGGGTCGGCGGCCTGTTCGGCTATCACGCGCTGTATTTTTCCGCGCTGCGCCTCGCCCCGCCCGCGCAGGCGGGGTTGATCGCCTATCTGTGGCCGCTGCTGATCGTGCTGATGGCGGCGCCGGCCGCCGGCGAGCGACTGCGCTGGCGCCACGTCGCTGGCGCGGCGCTCGGCTTCGCGGGCGTCGGCGCGCTGTTCGCCGGCGGCGGCGCGGGCGGCGGTTTTTCCGTCGCCTTCGTGCCCGGCTATCTGTTGGCGGCCGGCTGCGCGCTCACGTGGTCGACCTATTCGGTGCTGTCGCGGCGCTTTCCCGAGGCGGGCGCCGAGACGGTGGCCGCATTCTGTGCCGCCACGTCCGCCCTCGCGCTGATCTGCCACCTGCTGTTCGAGACCAATGTCGCGCCGGTGGGCGCCGCCGCGTGGGCGTCCATCGTCGCGCTGGGGCTGGGGCCGGTCGGGCTCGCCTTCTACGTCTGGGACCACGGCGTAAAGCGCGGCGACATTGGCCTGCTCGGCGTGTTCGCCTATGCGACGCCCGCGCTCTCGACGCTGCTGCTGGTGGCGACCGGCTTCGCCGCGCCGAGCTGGGGCTTGGCGATCGCCTGCGGGCTGGTGATGGCGGGCGCGGCGGTGGCCACAGGCGCGGGGCGGCGCGCGGTCGCGCCGGCTTCTTGACAGCGCGGCGGGCCGGTTCCATATCGCGCGGGCTTCGGGCGGGTTTCCCGCGCGATCCCGGGGCGGAGTAGCTCAGTCGGCTAGAGCAGCGGAATCATAATCCGTGTGTCGGGGGTTCGATTCCCTCCTCCGCTACCAATCACCCGCCCACCCCCGCCAATTCGTCCAGGATCGGGCAGTCCGGCCGCCCGTCGCCGTGGCAATGTGCGACCAGCGTTTCGAGATTGCGCGCCATGTCCTCGAGATTGGCGATGCGTCGGCGCATGTCGTCGAGATGGCGCTCGGCGAGCCTGCGCACGTCGCGGCTGGGCCTTCCGCGGTCGCGCCACAGCGCCAGCAGCGCCGATATGTCGGCGGTGGAAAAGCCGAGCGCCCGTGCGCGGCCGATGAAGCGCAATTCGTGGACGTCGCGCGCCCCGTAGCGCCGGTAGCGGTTCTCCGCCCGCGCGGGGCGCGGCAGCAAGCCGATGTCCTCGTAATGGCGGATCATCTTGGCGTTGACGCCCGACGCCGCCGCCGCCTCGCCGATGTTCATGGCGCCCGCTCCGGTCCTGCCCTTGACCTTCCAACCATGGGAAGGTCTATCTGAGGGTGAAACGAGCCGCAAGCGCGGCCGGCCGCATGACCTCGCGAAAGACCCGCCATGACCGACACCGCCGCCGCGCCGACGACCTCCCGCGACCCCGTGTGCGGGATGGACGTCGTCATCGAGGGCGCCAAGTTCGTCGCCGACCATCGTGGCGCCACGTACCGATTTTGCTGCGACGGCTGCCGCAAGAAGTTCTTGGCCGAACCGTCGCGCTACGTCGCCGACGACGGCGCCCCGCGCGCGACGCCGGCGCCCGCCGCGCCTTCGATCGCCGCGCCCAAGCGCGACGCGATCTACACCTGCCCGATGCACCCGGAGGTGCGCCAGGTCGGCCCCGGCATCTGCCCGAAATGCGGCATGGCGCTCGAGCCCGAAATGCCTTCGGCGGAGCCGGCCGACGACGGCGAATTGCGCGACATGACGCGGCGCCTCGTCGTGGCGGCCGCGCTGACGGCGCCCATCGTCGTCCTCGACATGGGCCATCATTTCCTTGGCTGGGCGCCCTTGGGCGAACGCGGCCTCGCCTATGCCGAATGGGCGCTGGCGACGCCGGCGGTGTTCTGGGCCGGCTGGCCGTTCTGGGTCCGCGCCTGGGCCTCGCTCGTCACGCGCAACCTCAACATGTTCACGCTGATCGTGATGGGCGTCGGCGTCGGCTATCTGGCGAGCGTGGCCGGCATCTTCGCGCCCGGCCTGTTCGGCGCCGGCATGCACGGCGTCGCGCCGACCTATTTCGAGGCCTCGGCCGCCATCGTCGCCCTGACGCTGCTGGGGCAGGTATTGGAGCTGCGCGCACGCGCCACGACGGGCCGCGCGCTTCGCGCATTGCTCGACCTCGCGCCCAAGGTCGCGCGCCGCATCGGCGCCGACGGCGCGGAGGAAGACGTGCCGCTCGACGCGGTGGTCGTCGGCGACCGCTTGCGCGTGCGGCCGGGCGAGGCGATCCCCACCGACGGCACGGTGATGATGGGCGCGGGCGCGGTCGACGAATCGCTCGTCACCGGCGAGGCGCAGCCGGTCCGCCGCAAGGTCGGCGATCCGCTGATCGGCGGGGCGATCAACCGCACCGGCTCGTTCGTCATGCGCGCCGAGAAGGTCGGCGCGGACACGATGCTCGCCCATGTCGTGGCGATGGTGGCGCAGGCGCAGCGCAGTCGCGCGCCGGCGCAGAGGCTCGCCGATTCCGTCTCCGCCTGGTTCGTGCCGCTGGTGGTGGCGGTCGCCGCGCTCGCCTATGGGGCGTGGCGGCTGTTCGGGCCGGAGCCGCGCGGCGCCTTCGCGCTGGTGGCGGCGGTGGGCGTGCTCGTCATCGCCTGCCCCTGCGCGCTGGGACTGGCGACGCCGATGGCGATCATGGCCGGCGTCGGCCGCGGCGCGCGCGCCGGCGTGCTGGTGCGCGACGCCGAGGCGCTGGAGCGCCTCGCGCTCGCCGACACGGTGGCCTTCGACAAGACCGGCACGCTGACCGAAGGCCGTCCGCGTCTGACGCAGACGCTGGTGGCGCCGGGCGTCTTGGAGGACGACGCGCTGCGCCTCGCCGCCTCGCTCGAACGCAACGCCGAACACCCGCTGGCCGATGCGCTGGTGGCGGCGGCCAACGCGCGCCGTCTCGCGCTCGAAGAGCCCGAAGGTTTCGAGGCCGCGCCCGGGCTGGGCGTCTCCGGCCGCGTCGCGGGCCGCGACGTGGCGGTCGGCGGCGCGCCGTTCATGGCTTCGCTGAAGGTCGACGTCTCTGCGCTCGCCGTGCGCGCAGGCGAACTCGCCGTCGGCGGCGCGGGCGTGTTTTACGCGTCGGCGGACGGTCGCGCGCTCGCGGCCTTCGCTGTCTCCGATCCCGTAAAGGCGACCGCCAAGCCGGCGCTCGACGCATTGCGCGCGCGGGGGGTGCGCCTGCTCATGCTCACCGGCGATGGCGAGGCGACGGCGCGCGCCATCGCCGGGCCGCTCGGCCTCTCGGACGTCGAGGCCGCGGTCTCGCCGGCGCGCAAGGCAGAGGCGATCGCCGCGCTGAAACGCCAAGGCCGCACCGTCGCGATGGCCGGCGACGGGATCAACGACGCGCCGGCGCTGGCGGCCGCGGACGTCGGGATCGCGATGGGGACCGGCGCCGACGTGGCCAAGGAGAGCGCCGGCGTCACGCTGCCCTCGGGCGACCTCGGCGCGCTGGTGCGGGCGATCGACCTCGCGCGCGCGACGCGCCGCGTCGTGCGGCAGAACCTCGCCTTCGCGTTCCTCTACAACGCGCTCGGCGTGCCGGTGGCGGCGGGCGCGCTCTATCCCTTCACGGGCTGGACGATGTCGCCGATCCTCGCGGCGGCGGCGATGTCGCTGTCCTCGGTCAGCGTGATCGCCAATGCGCTCAGGCTGCAACGGATGAAGCTGTGACGCGGGCCGTCGGTTCGCCGGCACGGGCGCTGGCGGCTAGGGCTTCTTCGGGATCGTCTTCTTGACCGGCTTACCCTTCGGCGTCGCCGCGGGCGCTGCGGCGGGCGCGGGCTTGGGCGCGTTCGGGTTCACGCAATCGGTGAGCCAGACGTCATAGACGGGATGTTCGACGCCGTTGAGCCCGGGGCTGGCGGCGAACATCCAGCCCGAGAAGATGCGCTTGGCGGCGGCGCCGGGCTGCAACTCGTCGATCTGCACGAAGGCGTCGGTCTGCGGCGTCTCGCTCGGCGGCCGCGTCAGGCAGGCGCGGGCCTCCACCAACAACGTGCCGAACTTGACCGTCTCGCCGACCTTGGCGTCGAAGGCGATGATGCGGCCGGTGATCTTGTCGAGACCGGCGAAGCGGGCGATCGGGTTGGCGACCGGGCGCGCGCGCGGCGCGGCGGGCGCAGCGACGGCAGGCTTGAGTGCCGGGTTTGCGGCCGGATTGGGCAATGGCGCGGCCGAGGCGGCGCCGACGGCCAGCGCGAGCGCGACGGCGACCGCGCGCGTTTGAACCTTCACAGTCGGGCTCCGTGCGGGCGTTCGATCATCGGCAAGGGTCGATCATGAAGGTCCGGCGGAAAGACGGCGCTCACGCGCCGGGCGACCAAGCTTCGTAATCGCCGCCGGCCGGCGGGCGGACGCCGCCGCGCGCCAGCGACCCGGGCGGACGAAGCGCTTGGTCGGTGCCGGTGTAATTCGGACGATGCGGCAATTCCCAGTCGCGCGGCGCATAGGCGGCGGGCGGCGCGTCGAGCGTGCCCCGCAGCCAAGCGTTCCACAGCGGCGGCGTCTTGGAGGGTTCGCTGAGGCCCCGGTAGATCACCCAGCGCCGCTCGTAGCCGAGCGCGGGATCGAGCTTTCCGCCCCGCGTGCGCCAATAGACGTTGCCGAACTCGTCTTCGCCGACCTTCTCGCCATGGCGGCGCGTGTGCCAGAGCGTGTTCAAGCTCGCGCCGTTCCACCACGTGAAGAATCGCAGGATGGCGGGCGGCATGGCGGCTCCTCGAGGTCCGCCGCTTCTAGTCCGGCGCGGGCGGAGCGTCCAGAGCGGGCGACGCCCGGGGGACGGCGCCTCGTCCCTCGCTTGCAACCGGCCATTCGCGCCCCTATCTGCATTCGCACGGCGGGAGGGACGGTCGCGCGCCGCGCGGCCGGCCGGCTCGGCCCGCAAGCATCGGAAGCCGCGCGACCATCGATGTCCAAACGCGACTATTACGAAACGCTCGAAGTGACGCGCGCCGTCAGCGAAGTCGAGCTGAAAGCGGCCTTCCGCAAGGGCGCGATGAAATGGCATCCCGACCGCAATCCCGGCGACGCCAAGGCCGAGGCGCGCTTCAAGGAGGTCAACGAGGCCTACCAAATCCTGTCCGATCCGCAGAAGCGCGCTGCCTACGACCGTTTCGGCCATGACGCGTTCGATCCCGCGCGCGGCGGCGGGGGCATGGGCGAGGGTTTCGGCTCCTCGATGTCCGACATCTTCGAGGACCTGTTCGGCGAGATGATGGGCGGCCGTCGCGGCGGTCGCGGCGGAACGGGCCGCGAGCGCGGCGCGGACCTGCGCTACAACCTCGAGATCACGCTCGAAGAGGCCTATCGCGGCAAGACCGCGACGGTGAAGATCCCCACCGCGGTCGCCTGCGAGGGCTGCGGCGGCTCGGGCGCCAAGTCGGGCGCCAAGCCCAAGGCCTGCCCGACCTGCCACGGCGCCGGCCGCGTGCGCGCGCAGCAGGGGTTCTTCGCCATCGAGCGCACCTGCACGACCTGCCAAGGCCGCGGGCAGATCATCGAGAACCCGTGCCCGCAATGCGGCGGCGGCGGCCGCGTGACCAAGGAGCGCGCGCTCTCGGTCAACATCCCCTCGGGCGTCGAGGACGGCACGCGCATCCGGCTCGCGGGCGAGGGCGAGGCGGGCCTGCGCGGCGGGCCCACCGGCGATCTCTACATATTCCTGGCCGTGAAGCCGCACGCCTTGTTCCAGCGCGACGGCGCCGACCTCTATTGCCGCGTGCCGATCTCGATGGTCCAGGCGGCGCTCGGCGGCGAGTTCATGGTGCGCGGCCTCGACGGGACCGAGGCCAAGGTGAAGATCCCCGAGGGCACGCAATCGGGCAAGCAGTTCCGCCTCAAGGGCAAGGGAATGCCGATCCTGCGCACGCGCGACCACGGCGACCTCTACATCCAGGCCAACGTCGAGACGCCGCAGGCGCTCACGCGCCGGCAGCGCGAGTTGCTGCAGGAGTTCGACAGCCAATCCTCGACCAAGACGCATCCCGAGACGGCCGGCTTTTTCTCCAAGATGAAGGAATTCTTCGAGGGCCTCGGCGGATGAGCGCGGCCGCCGGCTGGCGCGACACCGCGCGCTTCCTGCGCGGGTTCTTCGGCGATCCGCGGGTGAAGGGCGCGGTGGCGCCGTCGGGCCGCGCGCTGGCGAAGGCCATGGCGGCGCAAGTCGATCCCGCGCCGGCCGGCCCGGTCGTCGAGCTGGGACCCGGCACCGGCCCGGTGACGCGCGCGCTGCTCGCCCGCGGCCTCGCGCCGGAGCGGCTGGTGCTGGTGGAATGGGACGGCGATTTCTGTCGCCTGCTGGCCGCGCGCCACGCGGGCGTGCGCGTCGTGCAGGGCGACGCCTATTCGATCGAGGCGACGCTGGCGGGCCGGCTCGACGCGCCGCCCGCCGCCATCGTGTCCAGCCTGCCGCTGCTCAACGAAGCGCCCGCGCGGCGCGTCGGCCTGCTCGACGCCGCATTCCGTATGTTGGCGCCGGGCGGCGTCTTCGTGCAATTCACCTACGGCCCCAGGGCGCCGGTGGAACCCGCACCCGACGCCGCTTATGCCGCGAGCGCCTCGCCGCGGGTCTGGCTCAACGCCCCGCCGGCCCAAGTGTGGACCTATCGGCGCCGCGGGTGACGACCGCGACGATCCGCCTTGATGGGCGCCGTTGCGGATCGCGCGCCGGCGCACTAACGAGCGCCCGATGACCGACGCCTCCAATCTTGGCGACCGCCGCGCGCGGCCGGATTTTTCGGCGCTGCGCGCCCTGCTGCCCTATGCCGTGCGGCAAAAGGGGCGGATCGCGCTGGCTTTTTTGGCGCTGGCGGCCGCCTCGACGGCCACCTTGGTGGTGCCGTTGGCCGTGCGCGGCATGATCGACCGCGGCTTTTCGGCCGGCGCAGCGGGCGCCATAGACGCCCAATTCCTCGCCCTGCTGGCGGTGGCCGGCGCGTTGGCATTGGCTTCGTCGTCGCGGTTCTACCTCGTCACGACCATCGGCGAGCGCGTGGTCGCCGACCTGCGGGCCGACGTGTTCGGCCACCTCACCACGCTCGACGCCGCGTTCTTCGACGGCGAGAAGACCGGCGAACTCGTCTCGCGGCTGTCGGCGGACACGACGCAGATGAAGGCCGCGTTCGGCGCTTCCGCTTCGGTGGCGCTGCGCAATCTTTTCATGTTCGTGGGCGCGGTCGGGCTGATGGTATGGACCAGCCCCGGATTGTCGGCATGGACGCTGGCGGCGATCCCCTTCATCGTCTTGCCGCTGGTCGCGTTCGGCCGCTCGGTGCGCGGGCGCGCGCGCGCCGCGCAGGACCGGCTGGCGGACGCGTCGGCCTTCGCCGCCGAGAACCTCGGTGCCACCCGCGTGATGCAGGCGTTCGGCGCCGAGCGCGCGACGGCGGCCCGCTACGCCGCGGCGGCGGAAGGCGCCTATGTCGCCGCGCGCGACGCCACCAAGGTGCGCGCCATGCTGACGGCGGTGGTGATCTTCATCTCCGGCGGCAGCGTCGTCGCGATCCTGTGGCTGGGCGCGCGCGACGTCGTGGCAGGGCGCATGAGCGGGGGCGCGCTGACGCAGTTCATGCTCTACGCGGTGCTCGCCGCCAGCGCGCTGGGCGAACTCAGCCAGGTGTGGAGCGAGATCTCGGCGGCCGCCGGCGCCGCGGGCCGCATCGGCGAGCTGCTC
>JAGWKJ010000410.1 GCA_028865375.1 Hyphomicrobiales bacterium
AATTCGGCGACCTTGTCGGGGCCGAGGCCGAAATAATCGGCGACTTCCGCCGGCCCGATCCGCCGCTCCGCGCGGTCGCCCGACGCGGGATCGTACATCGCCACCCGGTCGCCGACGAGCTGCATCAGGTCCTTGTCGGCCGACACGATCAGCGCGCGGGCGCCGGCAGCGCGCGCCTTCTCGGCGTAGGTGGCGATCAGGTCGTCGGCTTCGTAGCGGTCCTGTTCGATCGGCACGAGGCCGAAGGCGGCCACCGTCGCGCGCATCAGCGGGAACTGCGGCACGAGGTCGGCCGGCGGATCGGGCCGGTGCGCCTTGTATGCGGGATAGATCTCGCGCCGGAACGAGTTCTCCGACTTGTCGAATATGATCGCGAGATGGGTCGGCGTCTCGCCGGCCGCGCCGTCGCGCACGAATTGCAGCAGCTTGGTCGCGAACAGCCGCACCGCGCCGACTGGCAGCCGGTCCGACCTGTAATTATATTTGGGGTCCTGCCGCATCGACTGGAAATAGGCGCGGAACACGAAGGACGAGCCGTCCACCAGGAACACGTGGGAGTCGGGCCCGAGCGGTGCGGGCTTGGCGTCGTCGGATTCTGCGGCGTCGGGCTGGGTCATGCCGGCTTTTAGGCGCGCCGCGCCGCGCTTGTCACGCGCCGTCGCGTCGCGACTGCGACCTCGCCGTCTTTGCGAGGAGCGCAGCGACGAAGCAATCCAGGTACGACGCCCGGAGGCGGGCCGACAAGTGCGTCTGGATTGCTTCGCTTCGCTCGCAAAGACGGCGGCTGGACGGCTCGCGGCCGGCGCCCCCGTGCGGGACGCGTCGCCGCGATTGTCACGCGCCGTCGCGCTCGGCCAGCAGGCGGGCCCGGCGGTCGGCGGCCAGCGCGTCGAGGATCTCGTCGAGGCCGTCGCCCTCGATCACCCGGTCGAGCGTATGCAGCGTCAGGCCGATGCGATGGTCGGTGATGCGCCCTTGCGGGAAATTGTAGGTGCGGATGCGTTCCGACCGGTCGCCGCCGCCGACTTGCGCGCGCCGGTCGGCGGCGCGTTCGGCGTCGGCGCTCGCGCGTCGCGAATCGAGCAGCCGCGCGCGCAACACGGCCAGCGCCTTGGCGCGGTTGCGATGCTGAGAGCGCTCGTCCTGCGCCACCACGGCCAGCCCGCTCGGCAGGTGCGTGATGCGCACGGCGGATTCCGTCTTGTTGACGTGCTGGCCGCCGGCGCCGCCGGCGCGCATGGTTTCGACGCGGAGATCGGCGTCGTCGAGCCGCACGTCGACCTCGCCCGCCTCGGGCAGCACGGCGACCGTGGCGGCCGAGGTGTGGATGCGCCCCTGCGACTCGGTCCTGGGCACGCGCTGCACGCGATGCACGCCGCTCTCGTGGCGCAGCCGCCCGTAGACGCCGGCGCCGGAGACCTCGGCGACGACCTCCTTCAGCCCGCCGAGCGCGCCTTCGCTGCGCGAGATTTCCTCGACGCGCCAGCCGCGCCGCTGCGCGTAGCGCGAATACATCCGGTAGAGGTCGGCGGCGAACAGCGCCGCCTCGTCGCCGCCCGTGCCGGCGCGGATCTCGAGGATGATTCCGCCCTCGTCGGCGGAATCCGTGGGCAGCAGCGCGATCCGCACCTCGCGGCCGAGTCGCTCCGCGGTCTCGGCGGCGAGCGTGCGCTCGGCGCCGGCCATCGCGCGCATCTCGGGATCGAGGAACGCGTCGTCGGCCATCGCGGCGAGCTCGGCGGCCTCCTTCTCCTTGGCGCGCAGCGCGCGGATCGCCTCGGCGAGCGGGCGGCCGTCGGCGAACTCGCGCGCCAACGCGGGATAGTCCGCCGGCGCCGGGCCCGCGGCGAGCGCGGCGGCCACTTC
>JAGWKJ010000411.1 GCA_028865375.1 Hyphomicrobiales bacterium
CGGGCGGGGCGGGTCAACCCGAAGGGGGCATGGTGCCTGGAAACAGGTATTCGACGCCTTCGAACGAATCGACCGCGAACGCGTAGAACAGCTTCAACGTCGCTTCGCCGACCTGCTTGATGCCGTGCTCGGCCAAGCCGGGGATGAAAACCGCCGTGCCGGCCGTCACGCGTCGATCCTCGCCGTCGAGCCGCATCAGGCCCTCGCCCTCGAGGATGTAATAGACCTCCGGCGGCGCGTGGCGGTGCGGCTTCAACTCGTCGCCGGGCGCGAAGACGGCGACGCCGCAGGTGATCGCCTCGGTCGGCGTGTGCCCGCGCGAAAACAGGGTGCGCCAACGGACGCGGCCGCGGACGGGATCGTCCCAGCCGTCAAGGGGTTCGCTCGCGCGGTCGAGGATCAGCGGACGTGTCGCGGCATCGTTCATGGTCGCCTCCGGCGCGGAGTCTAGCGCGAGGTCGGGCCGCGGCGGAACCCTCCCGCGCCGCTCAATTTTGCGCGCCGCGGCGCGCCGCGCCGGAGACCGCCAGCGCCAGCGCGCTCGCCACCGCGTTGAGCGCCAGGGCGATCGGCAGCGCCAGCGGCGTGGCGGCGATCGCCGCGCCCACCGCGACGCCGATCAGGGCCGCGTAGGTCGTCTGCACGAGGCCCGCCAGCGAGGACGCGGCCCCGGCGCGGTCGGGGAACGGTTGCACGCAGCCCGCCACCGCCAACGGGCCGACGATGCCGTTGCCCGCGAGATAGAGCATCATCGGCCCGATCGCCGAGAACGGCGAGCGCCAGCCCCACGCCATCAATCCGAGCTGCGCGAAACCGGCCACCACGTAGAGCGAGACTCCGAAGACGAGCGCCCCCCGCGTGCCCAGCCGCGCGATGACCCGGTTCGAGAACAGGGCGCTGGTGGCATAGCAGGCGGCGCACGAGCCGAAGGCCAAGCCATAGGCGACCGGGCCGAGGCCGAACACGCCCTGCAACACGAAGCTGCTGGCCGACAGCCAGGCGAACACGCCGCCGAAGGCGAAGGTCATCAGCGCGACGTTGACGCGGAACGCCGGATCGCGCGCGATGCCGGCGAAGCCGCCGAACGGGCCGCCGGGCCCACCGCCGCCCTGGGCGGGCGCGCGGCGCGTCTCGGGCAGCAGCCAGACGACGACGGCGGCCATCGCGACGGCGGCGACCGCCGCGGCGACGAAGTTGGACCGCCAGCCGGACGCCTCTTGCAGGAAGCCGCCGAAGGTCGGCGCCAGCGCCGGGGCGAGGCCCATGACGGCGCCGGTGCGCGCCAGTTCGCGCGCGGCGCGCCGGCCGGAATAGAGGTCGCGGATGATCGCGCGCGTCAGGACGGTCGGCGCCGCGCCGCCCAGCGCTTGGGCGAATCGCGCCGCGATCAACGCGCCCGCCGACGGCGCCGCCGCGCAAGCCAGCGCGCCGGCCACGTAGACGGCGATGCCCCCCAGCATCGCCGGCCGGCGGCCGAAGCGGTCGGACAGCGGGCCGTAGATCACCTGGCCGACGGCGAAGCCCGCGATATAGAGCGACAGCGTCAGCGCGCCTTGTGCGGGCGTCGCGCCGAGCGCGGCCGACAGCGAGGGCAGCGACGGCAAATACATGTCCGTCGACAGGGGCCCGAGGGCGGAAAAGAAGGCGAGCGCGGCGGTCATCGCCGGCGTGTTCGGGCGCAGGTTCATCGGAGGCGGCCGGACCATAGCCGATTCGCGGGCCGCGCGCCTTGCCCCGGCGTGGCGCGTGTGGCAGAAGCCCGCCGTTCCGGCGCTGCGGTAGCTCAGTGGTAGAGCACTCCCTTGGTAAGGGAGAGGTCGAGAGTTCAATCCTCTCTCGCAGCACCAGC
>JAGWKJ010000082.1 GCA_028865375.1 Hyphomicrobiales bacterium
GAGCGAGGCCTCGAAGGCGTCGACGTCGTAAATGCCCTTGCCGGCGTAGGAGCCTTCGCCGAACAGGTCCTGGTAGACGTCGGAAACCGCCGACGCATAGGGATCGATGCCCCCGACGCTGGAGAAGATGCGCTGCAGCAGGGAGCCTTGACGATCGTTGGGCAGCGATGGCGTCACACGCGGCTGGATGATCGCGTGGCCTTCGACGACGCGGCGCGTCGTCGCGTCGAGACGCGGACGGTTCAGCGGATGGGCCATCTTGCCCACGAGGCGACGCACGGCGTCGCGCGGCAGGCGCGTGTCGGAATCGAGCGTGACGACGTATCGGACGCCGGACGGCGGCGCGGGCAAGTCGGCGCCGAGGTCCATGAACGTCGTGTCGGCCGCGGCGCGTAGCAAACGGTTGAGTTCGTGCAGCTTGCCGCGCTTGCGCTCCCAGCCGATCCAACGCGCCTCGCCGGCGTTCCATACGCGGCGCCGATGCAGCAGCAGGAACCGCGCGCCGCCCTGCGCCGGACCGTGACGCAGATTGAGGCGCGCCACCCCGGCCGCCGCCGCCGCGACGAGGCCGGCGTCTCCGTCGGCGCCCTGGGTAGGCGAATCGAGCCAGTCGGTGACGAGCGCGAAGTGCAGGGCGCCGTCGGGGCTGGCGAGGTGATGAACCTCCAGGCGCTCGATCAGTTCCTCGACGCCCGACAGGGTCGACAGCAAGGTCGGCACCGCGACCAAGGTCCGCGAGCGCGCGGGAATGCCGCCGAGCAGTTCCATTTCCGGGAGCGGGGACGCCGCAAACCCGAAGTTCGCCGCGCGGTTGACCAAGGCCACGGCGCCGTCGACCGCAGGAACGGCGCCGAGCGCCGCGAACGCCGCCAAGGCGACCCATGCCATCCCCGCCGACGCGAGGAAATACAGGGGCGCCGCCGCCAAGCAGGCCGCCACGAGGCCGATCGCCCCGACATACCCGCCGACGCCGACGGCGCGATTGATCCGCGCCAGGCGGTTCCGCGCGGGAGGACGATAGCCGATCGAGGTCTCGAATTCGCGACGCCCGCCCCCGACCAGCGCGTAGCCGACGTCGCCTCGGCGCGCCCGCTCCGATTCCGGGGCGGCCGCGGCCGCGCGCGAGGTCGCCGCCCTGGCGGATCTGGCGACGTCGAGTTCCTCGCGGCCCGATCCGCGCGCAAGGTCTTCGATCGCGGCGCGATAGAGAGTGCGGGTCCGGAAATCCATCTCGCGGAACCCGCCGCCCTCGGCGAGGATTGAATCGACGATGCTGATGCGCTCGAAGATTTTCTTCCAATCGACCTCGGAAATCATGCGCAGGCCGGTGATCGCGTTGCGAACCGACACGTTGGCGGCGCCCTGCCGGCGATGGACTTCGCGGACGGCCTCGTCCGCGGTCGCCCCCTGCGCCGCCAGGCGCCCCTCGAGCCAATCGAGCGCGGGCGTCACCTTGGGGTCCCGGTCGCGAAGGCGATGCGCGAGTTGGACCGCGAAAGCGGGAGACAGCGGCCGGCCTTCGAGCGACTTGACGACGGTGGCGACCGGTTCCGCCGCTTCGTCGTCGATCCCCAGCAGTCGATCCGCGACTGCGTCGGCCTTCCGACGCTCGGCGCCGCCTACCGTGATTTCGCTCGCAAGTCGACGCAGATTTTCGACCAGCACGATGCGCAGCGTGATCGAGAGCGCCCAAAGCTCTCCGATCGTGAGCGGCTGCACGTCCTGATAGGCGAGCGCGAAACGGACCAGCGCCTCGGAATCGAAGCGGCTGTCGGTATGGGCGACGAACGCCCACGCCATTCCGAACACGCGCGGATAGCCGGCGAAGGGCGCCGTCGCGAGCTTCGGCAGCTGCCTGTAATAGCCCGGCGGCAGGTCGGCGCGGATCGCGTCGATCTGCTTTTCGACGAGGTGAAAATTGTCGACCAGCCATTCCGCCGCCGGCGTCATGGCGCGGCCGCCGCCGATCGCGTCCACCGCCGCCCGATAGGCCCGGAGAAGCGCCGTTCGGTTGTCCGCGAGCCGTCCGGCCAATGGACGCCCGGCGGAGCGACGAGGCAGCACGGTTTGGGCGACCGCGAGGCTGCGCGCGTGTTCTTCGAGCCGTTCGACGCCGAAGAGCTCCTCGCGAATCGGGTCGAGATCGCGCCACGGCGGGCGCGCCGGCGCGAAGGCGAGCGCGGCGCGCAAAAAGGACGTCAGCGGCGCCATGGCGCCGGCGCGGGTACACCGATCGAGGCCCCTAGACTTGGAGCCCCGGGAGAGGCGCGAATGCCGGAAACGCCGTCGGTTCCCGCGACGGCGGCCGTCACGCCTTTTGCTTTTTGAGGACCGTCGCGAACGGCCGATCCTTGACCCCCATGGGCGCCGCCGCGGTCGCGGCCGGCCGCTTCTCGGCCTTCGGCTTGCGTGCCTCCCGATTTCCGCGTCTCAATTTCTTGGACATGTCCTGCTCTCCTCGACGATCCCCGGCGCCCTCGCAGTTCGCGCGAGGCCGTCCGATCGAATTGCGGCGAACGCGCCGCGCCGGCGCCGTCGGCCGTCGCGAAGTCGCATCGTCGTGCGTGATGGCGGTGGCGCGCCGATCCTGCGGCGCTGTCGGGGCGAGGCCCCCGCCCTCATGTGGGGACGGACGGCGCGATTGTAAGACGACGACGAGCCGTTCTCCGAAATGGCCTCCTTCGCCCGTCGCTCGGTCGCCCGCTCGCGCGGCTCGCGCGCAGACTTGTTCGTCGCCTCGTCCCACATGGAGCCACTCCTCGGCGATTGGGGCGCCGGTAAACCACGGTCGGATTGGAGCGCGCAGAAGGCCGGTCCAAGCGGCCGATCCGCACGGCGTCCGTGCTCGGTTGACCGCTCGCTGATTGTGGCGGACTTTGCCCGAGCCAAACCGCGGGACGCGCATCTTGGAACGGCCTATCGAGATCGTGATCGTGGGCGGCGGCACGGCCGGCTGGTTGGCGGCGCTGGTGCTGCAGGACGCGACAAGGCGCGACGGGGCGCCGGCACGGATCACCGTCGTCGAGTCCTCGCGCATACCCACCATCGGCGTCGGCGAGGGCACGACGGCGGCCTTCCGGATGATGTTGCTGGGGCTCGGACTCGACGAGTTCGAATTCCTGCGCGAGACCGAGGCGACCGTGAAGCTCGGCATCCGCCACCGCGATTGGCGCGGGGACGGAAGCCATTACGACGGGCCGATCGACGACCCGCACCGCGTGCTGCGACCGCCGGCCGGCGCGCCGGACGAATATCTCAACGTCTATGCGGTGGGCGCCAGGCGCCCGTTGCAGGACATGCACCTGTTCGGCCGCTTGATGGCGCGGGGCGGCGCGCCTTGGGCGCGAGGCCCCGAGGGCCGGCCGGTCGCGCTCGGACCGTTCCACTATGCCTATCATTTCGACCAAGCGAAGGTCGGCCGCTGGTTGCGCGTCAAGGCGAAAGGCGTCGAAACGCTCGATGCGACGGTCGCGGGCCTCGAACGCGACGGCGCGAGCGGCGACGTTTCGGCGCTCGCGCTCGATGGCGGCGCACGGATCTCCGGCGACTTCTTCGTCGACGCCACCGGATTCCGCCGCGCGCTGATCGGGCCGATGGGCGCGCGCTGGATTTCCTATTCCGACGCGTTGCCGGTGAACCGCGCGATGCCGTTCTGGCTCGCACGCGGCGCCGACGAGGAGATCGACAATTTCACGCTGGCGCGCGCGTTGTCCGCCGGCTGGCTGTGGAAAATCCCGACGCAAGCGCGCGACGGCTGCGGCTACGCCTACAACGACGCGTTCCTGTCGCCCGACGGCGCCCGCCAGGAAGTCGAAGCCGCGCTCGGACGGCCGATCGAGCCGCGCAACGACATCAAGATCGACGCGGGCAGGGTCGACCGCGCGTGGATCGGCAATTGCCTCGCGCTCGGCCTCGCCACGAGCTTCCTCGAACCTCTCGAAGCCACCACGATCCACGGCACGGTCGTCCAGCTGTCGCTGTTCGCGGCGCGCGCGCTGGCGAAAGGGGGCGGCGTCGCGACCGGATTCCGCGACGAATATTGTCGCCGCGTCGGACGGCAAGTCGACGATTTCCGCACCTTCGTCAACGCGCATTACATGGGCGGGCGCGCCGACGCCCCGTTCTGGCGCGACGTGGCGGCCTCGCGCGTCCACGCCGAGACGCGCGCGCGTCTCGACGCCTGGCGGCGCGCGACGCCGAAGCCCGCCGACTTCGAGGATTGCACGCTCGGGCTGCCGCACGTGGGCGCCGAACTCCACTATCCGGTGCTCGACGGGCTCGGCCTGCTCGATCCCGCGGTCGCCAAGGCCGAACTCGCGGCGGTCCCCGCGGCGCGCGCCTTCGCGCGCAAGTCCTACGAAGCGCTGTCGCGCGAATACCGGGCTGCCGCGCGGCTCGCGATGGGACACGCGGAATTCCTCGCCCATGCGCGCGGCGCGGCCTAGGCGGCGCCCCCTTGATCGGACTCCAGCCCCATCCAGAGGAAATCGCGGGCGTCGCGGCGCCACGGACGTTCGCGGCGAAAGACGGGCTTACGCACTGACGACTACGGCACCGTCCATCGCTTCCGTCGACGAGGCCAAGAGCGGCCCGAGATTTTCCTTGATCCACGGCATCAGCTTGGTCGTCGAACCTTCCGCGACCGCCTGGCTGCTGAACAGCGAGACCGCGATCACCACGTCATCGGCGCCCACGACGAGACAATATCCCTTGAAGCCGTCCATCTGCTTCATTATGGGCAGCGCGCCGCCCTGCACCCGCTTGGCGAATTCCTCGGCGGCGCCGGGTTTGAGCTTGCCGCGCCGGATGGCCGCGAACAGCCGGTGTTCCCCGCTCTCGGGATCCATGTCAGCTTTCCCTCTCTCGACTGACTCGATCATGTGTGCGCGGGGGGCGATCGTCGTCAAGAGAGGCCGGGTTTTCCGGAGTGCGGCCCCGACGTCGATCGAAGCTTCTGGGGATGACGAAGGACCCGCGTCGTTTGCGGACCCAACCTCGATCGGAGCCCGCGAATGCGCCCTAGGCGGCGACCTCGAACGCGGCGCGCACGAGGCGCTTGGTGTAGTCGTCTCGCGGCCGGGCGAGCACGTCGTCCACCGGGCCCTGTTCGACGATCCTGCCGTCGCGCATCACGATCACGCGATGGCACATCGCGCGCACGACCTTCAGGTCGTGCGAGATGAAGAGGTAGCTCAAGCCGCGTTCCTCCTGAAGCCTGCGCAGCAACGCGATGACCTGCGCCTGCACGGAGAGGTCGAGCGCGGAGGTCGGCTCGTCGAGCAGGATGAACTCGGGTTCGAGCGCGATCGCGCGCGCGATGGCGATCCGCTGGCGCTGGCCGCCGGAGAACTCGTGGGGGAAGCGGCCGGCGATCCCGTCGGGCATCCCGGCGTCGCGCAGCGCGTCGCGCACGCGGTCGGCGCGCTCGGCCGCGTTCGCGCCGATTCCGTTGACCTTCAGGCCTTCCGCGATGATCTGGCCGACCGACATCCGCGGGTTGAGGGACGAGAACGGGTCCTGGAAGACGATCTGCATCCGCCTGCGCAACGGCCGCATTCCGGCGCGGTCGAGGCCGTCGATGCGCGCGCCGTCGAAGGCGATCTCGCCCGCCTGGCAGGGCACGAGGCGCATCAGCGCCTGGCCGAACGTCGTCTTGCCGGAGCCGGATTCGCCCACGAGGCCCAGCGTTTCGCGGCGCCGCAGCGCGAGCGACAGCCCGTCGACCGCGACCAGCTCCGAAAACACGGGCCGGAACATCCCGCCGGACTTCAGCGTGTAGGCGACCTTTACGTCCCGGCCCTCGATCACGACCGGCGCGTCGGCGGGCGCCGGCGCGGCGCGGCCCTTGGGCTCCGAGGCCAGGAGATGCCGCGTGTATTCGTCCTTCGGCGCCTCGAAGATCGCGGCGGTCGGTCCGTGTTCGCGGACGCGGCCCCGCCGCATCACGTAGACGTAATCGGCGAAGCGGCGCACGATCGTCAGGTCGTGCGTGATCAGCGCGACCGTCATGCCGCGCGTCCGTTGCAGGTCGCGGATCAGGTTCAGGATCTGCGCCTGGACGGTGACGTCGAGCGCGGTGGTCGGCTCGTCGGCGATCAGCACGTCGGGCCGGTTGGCCAGCGCCATCGCGATCATCACGCGCTGTCGCTGGCCGCCCGACAGCTGGTGGGGATATTGCCGCAGCCGCTCCGCGGGCCGGGGTATGCCGACCTCTTCGAGCAACTCGCGCGCGCGGCCGAGGGCGGCGGATTTCGCCAACCTCGCGTGCGCGCGCAGCGCTTCGGCGATCTGCGCGCCGACCGTGTAGACCGGGTTCAGCGAACTCATCGGCTCCTGGAAGATCATCGCCATGCGCGATCCGCGCAGGCGGCGACGCGCCTCCGCGCCGAGGGGAAGCAGGTCCCGGCCCTCGAACAGGACGCGCGACGCCGTCCCGACGCGCGCGTTGCGGCCGAGCAGGCCCATCACCGCGCGCGCCGTGACGGACTTGCCCGAGCCCGATTCGCCGACGATCGCGACCGTCTCGCCGCGCCCGAGCTGGAACGTCGCGTCGCGCACGGCCTCGACCGTCGCGCCGTCGACCTTGAACGAGACGGTCAGGTTGCGCGCCTCGATCAGCGGGCTCGCGCCGCCGGGCGCGAATTCGCCCCGCAATTCCGGCGGGAGCGTCCGCGGCGCGGTCGGTGCGGGGACGCCCATCGCCGGCCTCAATACGGATCGACGGCGTCGCGCAGGCCGTCGCCGAGCGCGTTGAACGCGAACACGGCGGCGAGCACGAAGCCGACCGGCGACAGGATCCAAGGATAGGAGCCGATCACCGAGAACGAGCCCGTGTCCTGCAGCATCAGGCCCCATGACATCAGCGGCGGCTTGACGGCGAATCCGAGGAATCCGAGGAACGCCTCGAGCAGGACCACGTTGGGGATCTGCAAGGTCACGATGACGATCACGTGGCTGAGCACGTTGGGCAGGACGTGCTGGAACACGATGCGGCCGTCGCTCGCGCCGATCGCCTGGGCGGCCTTGACGTAGTCGACCCGCGCCAGCGCCAGCGTCTTGCCGCGAACTTCGCGCGACAGCTGCGCCCAGCCGAGCGCGGACAGGACGAACACGACGAAGGCGAGGAAGACGTCGGTGGGCGCCGTGATCGGGATCAGCGACGTCAGCGCGAGATACAGCGGCAGCTGGGGAAAGGCGAGCACGAGGTCGACGAAGCGCTGGAACCACGCGTCGAACCGCCCGCCGAGGTAGCCCGACGCCATGCCAGCCGTGGTGCCGACGGCGGTGGTGATCGTCACGACGACGAGCGCGATCATCAGCGAAATCCGCGACCCGAATATCCCGCGCGACAGGATGTCCCGGCCGAACTTGTCCGTGCCGAGGAAATGCACGGGCTTCCCGTCGACCGCGCCGAACAGGTGGACGTCGCCCGGGACCAGCCCGAACAGCCGGTACGACGGCCCCTTCACGAACAGGCCGATGGCCCGGGCGCGCTTGGGGTCGGGACCCATGATCGGCTGGAACGTCACCGGATCGAACTTGCCGGTGTCGGCGATCGGATAGGATTGGGGCCGCAGGGTCAATGCGCCCGACGCGTCGTGGAACCCGATCGGGTCGGGCGGCGCGAAGGCGGCGTCGGTCGCGTAGGGGTCCAGCGGCGCCACGAACTCGGCGAAGACCGAGGCGAACAGGATCGCGGTCACCATCACGAGCCCGACCATGCCCGCCCGCGAGCGTCGCAACCGGCGCCAGACCAGCGCCGGATAGGTCTCGGTTCCCCGGTTCGCGGCGCGGCCGGTCGCGACGGTCGCGTCCGCCAGCGTGTCTTCGCCGGGCACCAGCATCAGGCGGCCGCGCCTTGCAGCCGCACGCGGGGATCGACGAGCGCGAGAAGCATGTCGGCGAGGATATTGCCCATCATCAGCGTCGCCGCCAACACGAGCATGAAGGACGCCGTCACGGCGACGTCGCCGCGCGCCATCGAATGCACGATGGCCGGCCCCGCGGTGGGCAACGCGAAGATGATGGCGGTCTCGATCTCGCCGGTCAGCATGTAGGGCAGCACGACGCCCTGGTACATGATGAGGGGATGCAAGGCGTTGGGCACGGCGTGCTTCATCACCACCGCGCCTTCGCGCAGGCCCTTCGCGCGCGCCGTCTCGACGTATTGCGCGTTCAGCGTGTCGAGGAGGTTTCCGCGCATCACCCGCATGTTGTAGGCGAGACCGCCGAACGTGGCGATCGCGACCACCGGCCAGACGTGCTTCACGAGGTCGACGAACTTGGCGAGGGACCACGGCGCCCCGCCGTATCGCACCGAGAAGAAGCTGCCGACCTCCACCGCGTCGAGCCGGAACACGAGCAGGTACAGCAGGATGATGGCGGCGAGGAACCGCGGCACGGTCGTGCCGAGGAACGCCACCGCGGACAACGCGGTGTCGATCCATCGGTACTGGTTCTTCGCCGCCACGATTCCGAAGGTTATCCCGAGCACGCTGGCGAAGAAGTGGCAGGTCAGCGCCAGCATCAGCGTGGCAGGCAACCGCTCGGCGATCACCTGCGACACCGGCTCGTTGTAAAACGAACTGTGGCCGAAATCGCCGCGGGTCAGGATGCCGCCGATCCAGTGCACGTATTGCACTGGCAGCGGATCGAGCAACCCGTGCGCCTTGCGGTAGGCGTTGGCCTGCGCCTCCGCCTCGGCGAACGACGCATGGCCTTGGTTCATCAGTTGCGCGCGGATGTAATCGCCGTAGTCGCCCGGCGGCGCCTTGATGATGGCGAACGTCACCATGCTCAGGACGAGCAGGACCGGGATCGCCGTGAGGATCCGTCTGATGAAGAACCGCGACATGCGACGTCCGGGCGGGAGTCCGCCGCGGCGCGGGGGATCCGCGCCGCGGCCTGGCAGGCGTCGACTATTTCACCGGGCCGCCGCCGCCGGGCTTGTCGGGCAGCGTG
>JAGWKJ010000412.1 GCA_028865375.1 Hyphomicrobiales bacterium
CGGCCAGCGCGCGGAAGCGGGGGAGGGAGACCATTTGGCTATGTTCGATGAGATACAATCGCAGGTCAAGCACGAAAGACCCGCTCCGATGATCCTCTCCCGGCGTCACCCAGCGCGACGGCCTTGCGGACGGCCCGATTCGGCGCGAACATGACGCTCATGCGACGGGGCGGTCGCATGAGGGAGGCGCGATTGGCGGAGGAGGAACCGCGAAGCGCGGGCGCGGACGGCGCCTTGGTGCTGGCCTTCGCGCCGAAAGCCCCGCCGTCCGCGAGACGCGAACACCCGACCAAGCCCGCGCAGCCGGCCCGGCCCGTGCCGCCGATCGTGGGCTTCGAGCGCGGCGAGCTGCGCGCCATCCTCGATCTCTACGCGCGCAAGGTCGCCGAGGGCGCTTGGCGCGATTACGCGATCGACTTCGGCCGCGAGGCGGCGACGTTCTCCGTGTTCCGCCGCGCCAGCGAGGGCCCGCTCTACCGCATCGAAAAGGCGCCCAAGCTCGCCCGCGCGCAGGGCGCCTACAGCGTGGTGGCCGCCACGGGCCGCATCCTCAAGCGCGGGCACGACCTCGCGCGCGTGCTCGCCGTGCTCGACCCGAGGCTCGCGGTCGTGCGGTGAGGACGGCGAAGCGGAGCGCAAAAAAAGCGCGCGTCCCGAAGGACGCGCGCCCTGCGACCGCCAAGCCGACAGCCGGAAGCCCGTCCTCAATTGTTGCGGTTGCCGAACAGCCGCAGCAGGGACAGGAACATGTTGATGAAGTCGAGGTAGAGTTGCAACGCGCCGTAGATCGACTTCTTGGCGGCGACCTCCGCCGCGTCGCCCTCGTAATACATCTCCTTGATCGCCTGGGTGTCGTAGGCGGTCAGGCCGGCGAAGATCAGCGCCGAGACGACGGCGAGCGCCCATTGCACGCCCGAGCTCATCACGAACAGGTTCACGATCGAGGCGACGATGAGCCCGAACAGCGCGATGATCAGGAACGAACCCATCGGCGACAGGTCGCGCCGCGTCGTGTAGCCGTAAAGGCTGAGCGCGCCGAAGGCGGCCGCCGTCTGGAAGAACGCGCCGGCCACCGACTGTCCCGTGTAGACGAGCAGGATCGAGGACAGCGATACGCCCATGATGGCGGCGAAGGCGACGAACACGCCGCGCGCCGCCGAGGCGCTCATGCGGTCGACCCGGAACGAGAAGAACATCACCAGCGCGAGCGGAGCGAACATCACCAGCCAGCGCAGCGGCGACTGGTAGATCGCTTGGCCGATGGGGGTCAGCGCCAGCCGGCCCGACGCCGTCTGCGCGGTGGCGAGCATCTTGGTGCCGAGCGCGGTGGCGCCCGTCACGGCAAGGCCCAGCGTCATGTGATTGTAGACGCCGATCATGTAGGTGCGCAGGCCCTGGTCGACGGCGGGCGCCGCGCTTGTCGCGCCCGCGCCGTAGCGCAGGCCGGCGTTGCGGTCGAAATTGGACATCGGCTTCGAGCCTCCTCGGCCGGGACGGCCGCAGCGGCGCATCGCCGCTTCGGTCCCCCGTTACCCGGCGAATATGGCGAGCGGGAGACCGCCGCACAAGTCGCCTCGCGCGGCATGGTTTCGCAGGCGCCGAGGGCTGGCGTCGCCATCCGCCATTCGCTATGGGAGCGCCACGCGAATGCCGCATTGCGCCCCCAAGGCCGCTGCGAGGGCGCGACGCGACAATCGATGAGGGGCCGGAGCGCCCCGGAAGGACGGACCATGAAGTTCTCGACGCTTTGGGCGCTCGGCGCCGCCGCCACGCTCGCGGCGGCAATCGGCGGCGGCGCCGACGCGGCTTCGACCAAGAAGCCGGCGGCCAAGCCTGC
>JAGWKJ010000413.1 GCA_028865375.1 Hyphomicrobiales bacterium
CGACGCCGGCCCGCGCTCCAACCAGCGACTGGAATTCCTGGGCGACCGCGTCCTGGGCTTGGCGGTCGCCGCCGCGCTGCACGCCGAGTTCCCCGACGCGCCCGAAGGCGAGCTGTCGTTGCGCCTCGCCCGCCTCGTGCGCAAGGAGACCTGCGCCGAGGTCGCGCTGGGCTGGGACGTCGGCCCCGCGCTGAAGCTGGGCGCCGGGGAAGCGCGCGCCGGGGGGCGGCGCAAGACGGCGATCCTGGCCGACGCCTGCGAGGCGCTGATCGGCGCCGTGTTCGTGGACGCGGGCTTCGAGGCCGCGCGCCGGGTCACGCTCGCCGCCTTCGGGCCGCGCCTGCACGGCGCCGACGCCGCGGCGCGCGACCCCAAGACCGCCCTCCAAGAATGGGCGCAGGCGCGCGGCCTGCCCGCCCCGCGCTATTCGGAGGCCGACCGCTCCGGACCCGCCCACGCGCCGCGTTTCGTGGTGCGTGTCGACGTCGAGGGCGCCGAGCCGGCCTTCGGCGAGGCCGCCAACAAGCGCGCCGCCGAACAAGCGGCCGCGCGCGCCGCACTGACCCGCGAGGGACTCGACGAAGGTTACGCGACATGAGCGAAACGCGCTGCGGATTCGTCGCCCTGATCGGCGCGCCCAACGCCGGCAAGTCGACGCTCGTCAACGCGCTGGCCGGCGAGAAGGTCTCGATCGTCACGCGCAAGGCGCAGACGACGCGCGCGCCGGTGCGCGGCGTGGCGATGGAGGGCGACGCGCAGATCGTGCTCGTCGACACTCCGGGCATCTTCGCGCCCAAGCGCCGGCTCGACCGCGCCATGGTGGACGCCGCCTGGTCGGGCGCCGGCGACGCCGATTTCGTCGCCCTGCTGATCGACGCGCGCAAGGGGCTGGACGACGCGGCCGAGGCGATCGTCGCCGCGCTGCCGGCGTCGGGCGCGGCGCGCGCGCTGGTGCTCAACAAGATCGACCTCGTCGCCCGCGAGCGCCTGCTGGGGCTGGCGGAAACGATCAACGCGCGGGCGAAGTTCGCCGACACGTTCATGGTCAGCGCGGCGGGCGGCGACGGAGTGGCCGACCTCCGGCGCGCGCTCGGGGCGCGGATGCCGCCGGGGCCTTGGCTCTACCCGGAGGACCAAGTCTCCGTCGCGCCGCTGCGCCAGATGGCGGCCGAGATCACGCGCGAGAAGATTTTCGAACGCCTCCACGACGAACTGCCATACCAAATGACCGTCGAAACCGAGGGCTGGACCGAGCGGCCGGACGGCTCCGCGCGCGTCGAGCAGGTGGTCTATGTGGCGCGCGAGGGTCACAAGAAGATCGTCATCGGCGAGGGCGGACGCAACCTCAAGGCGATCGGCAGCGCGGCGCGCAAGGACATCGCGGAGGCCGCCGGCCATCCCGTCCATCTGTTCCTTTTCGTCAAGGTCCGCGCCAACTGGGAGGACGACCCCGAACGCTACCGCGAGATGGGGCTGGACTTCCCCAAGGGTTGAACGCGCGGCGCGGGGCGCGGCGCGAGGAACCGCCGCAGCCATGCGCGCGCCGGCTCGTCGTACCAGCGCACGGCCGCGAGGATCGCGCCCGACAGCGCGGCCGTGAACAGCAGGCCGCTCCAAGGCGCATGGGAACCGATGGCGCGCCCCGCGAAACGCAGCGCGAGCTGCGAAACGGGCACGTGCAGCAGATAGAGCGGGTAGCTGATCGCGCCCAGCGCCGCCATCGCGCCGGCGGCGCGGCCCGGCGCCGCGCGCGACCCCGCCAGCACGAGGAACGGCGCGACCGCGGCGACGAGGACGGGGTCCAGCACGCGGTCCCATGCGCCCGCCGAGGGCA
>JAGWKJ010000083.1 GCA_028865375.1 Hyphomicrobiales bacterium
CGCGAGCCTCGCGGCCGCGGGCGCGGGCGGCATCGCGGTCCCGGCGGGCGAAGCCGCGGCGGAGAGGACCTGCGCTTGGGCGGGCGCGGATTTCGCGGCGACCGTCCCGGGCTTGGCGCCGGCGCCCGCCGCGATGCGGCCGAGCAGCGCGCCCGGCGTCACCGTCGCGCCGTCGGCGGCCGCCACGTCCTCGATCACGCCAGAGGCCGGCGCATTGACTTCGAGCGTCACCTTGTCGGTCTCGAGTTCGACGATCGGCTCGTCGGCGGAGACCACCTCGCCCTTCTTCTTGAGCCATTTGGCGACGGTGGCTTCCGAGACGCTTTCGCCCAGCGTCGGCACGATGATGTCGGTCATGTCCTTGATGTCCCTGCTGTCGCCGGCGCGCCCACGCGCCCCCGGCCCCGTTTGCGACCCGATCCGCGTCCCGCCCTCAGCCCAACGCCTCGTCGAGGAAGGCCTTGAGCTGCGCGAGGTGCTTCGACATCAGGCCCGTCGCGGTGGCCGCCGAAGCGGGCCGCCCCGCGTAGCGCGCGCGCTTTGCGACGCCGCCCGCCTGGCCCAGCACCCATTCGAAATAAGGTTCGACGAAGCTCCAGGCGCCCATGTTCTTGGGCTCTTCCTGGCACCAGACGACGTCGGCCTTCTTGAAGCGCTGGAACAGCTCGATCAGCGACTTCACCGGGAAGGGATAGAGCTGCTCGATCCGCAACAGATAGACGTCGTCGATCCCGCGCCGCTCGCGCTCCTCGAGAAGGTCGTAATAGACCTTGCCCGAGCAGGCGACGACGCGGCGCACCTTGGCGTCGCGCGCGAGCTTGAGCCCCGAGGCCGGCAGGCGCTCGGCGTCGTCGTGCAGCCAGCGGTGGAACTTGGAATCGGCGCCGAACTCGTCGAGCCGCGACACCGCGCGCTTGTGGCGCAGCAGCGACTTCGGCGTCATCAGCACGAGCGGCTTGCGGATCTCGCGCCGGAGCTGCCGGCGCAGCGAATGGAAGTAATTGGCCGGCGTGGTGCAATTGGCGACCTGCAGGTTGTCCTCGGCGCACATCTGCAGGTATCGTTCGAGCCGCGCGGAGGAATGCTCCGGCCCCTGTCCCTCGTAGCCGTGCGGCAGCAGGCAGACGAGGCCCGACATGCGCAGCCACTTGCGTTCGCCCGACGAGATGAACTGGTCGAACACGACCTGCGCGCCGTTGGCGAAGTCGCCGAACTGCGCTTCCCAGAGCGTGAGCGCGTTGGGCTCGGCGAGCGAATAGCCGTATTCGAACCCCAGCACGGCCTCCTCCGAGAGCATCGAGTTGACGACCTCGTAGCGCGCCTGGCCCTCGCGGATCTCGTTGAGCGGCACGTAGCGCGTCTCGTCGTCCTGGTCGGTCAGCACCGAATGGCGCTGCGAGAACGTGCCGCGCTCGCAATCCTGTCCCGACAGGCGCACGGTCGTGCCCTCGTCGAGCAACGACCCGAACGCCAGCGCCTCCGCGGTCGCCCAATCCAGCCCCTCGCCGGTCTCGATCGCCTTGCGGCGCGTTTCCATGAACCGCAGGATCGTCTTGTGGGCGTGGAAGCCGTCGGGCACGCGCGTGATCGCGGCGCCGATCTCGCGCAGGCGTCCGACCGGCACGCCGGTGCGGCCGCGCCGGTCGTCGTCGAGCGTCTCCTTGGCGGCCTTGAGGCCCGCCCAGCGGCCGTCGAGCCAATCGGCCTTGTTGGCGCGGTAGGCTTGCCCGGCCTCGTGCTCGGCCTCGAGGCGCTGGCGCCAGTCGGCGCGCATCTTCTCGACCTCGCCGTCGGTGACGACGCCCTCGCCGACCAGCTTGGCGGCGTAGATTTCCAGCGTCGACTTCCGCGCGCGGATGTTCTTGTACATCAGCGGCTGCGTGAACGAGGGCTCGTCGCCCTCGTTGTGGCCGTAGCGCCGGTAGCAGAACATGTCGATCACGACCGGCTTGTGGAAGCGCTGGCGGAACTCGACCGCGATCTTGGCGCAGAACACGACCGCCTCGGGGTCGTCGCCGTTGCAGTGCAGGATCGGCGCCTCGATCATCTTGGCGACGTCGGAGGGATAGGGCGAGGAACGCGAGAAGCGCGGCGCCGTCGTAAAGCCGATCTGGTTGTTGACGATGAAGTGCAGCGAGCCGCCGGTGCGATGGCCCTTGAGGCCAGACAGCCCGAAACATTCGGCGATGACGCCCTGCCCCGCGAAGGCGGCGTCGCCGTGGATCAGCAGCGGCAGCACCATCGAGCGCTCCACCGTGTCGCCGAGTTGGTCCTGCTTGGCGCGCACCTTGCCGAGCACGACCGGGTCGACGATCTCCAGGTGCGAAGGATTGGCGGTCAGCGACAGGTGGACCTTGTTGCCGTCGAACGTGCGGTCCGACGAGGCGCCGAGGTGGTATTTCACGTCGCCCGAGCCTTCCACGTCGTCGGGGGCGGCCGAGCCGCCCTTGAACTCGTGGAAGATGACCCGGTGCGGCTTGCCCATCACCTGCGACAGCACGTTGAGACGGCCGCGATGGGCCATGCCCACGACGATGTCGGTGACGCCGAGCGCGCCGCCGCGCTTGATGATCTGCTCCAGCGCGGGGATCGTGGCCTCGCCGCCGTCGAGGCCGAAGCGCTTCGTGCCCGTGTATTTGACGTCGATGAACTTCTCGAAGCCCTCGGCCTCCACGAGCTTGTTGAGGATGGCGCGCTTGCCCTCGCGGGTGAAGGCGACTTCCTTGTCGGGTCCCTCGATGCGTTCCTGCAGCCAGGACTTCTCGGCCGGGTCCGAGATGTGCATGAACTCGAAGCCGATGGTGCCGCAATAGGTGCGGCGCAGGATCGCGAGCATCTCGCGCACCGTGGCCGTCTCGAGGCCGAGCACGCCGTCGATGAAGATCGGGCGGTCCCAGTCCTTCTCCTCGAAGCCGTAGTTCGAGGGATGCAGTTCTTCGTGGTCGCCGACGCCGGCGAGGCCGAGCGGGTCGAGGTCCGCGATCAGGTGGCCGCGCATCCGGTATGCCCGGATCATCATGATCGCGCGAACGCTGTCGCGCGTCGCTTGGTGCAGGAGATCCGCCGAGGGCGCGGGCGACGCGGACGACGCGGCGGCCGCCTTGGTTTTCAGCTTGTCGCCGACCGCCTTCTCGATCGCGCCCCAATCGCCGTCGAACGCCGAGACGAGGTCGCCCTTGGGCGCCGCGGGCCAATCGGCGCGCGCCCAGGAAGGTCCGCGCGCCGATGCCTCGACGTTTTCGCGCCGGTCGGCAAGGTTGCGGAAGAACCCCCGCCATTCCTCGGCCACCGAGTTCGGGTCGGCCTCGTAGCGGGCCTGCATGGCTTCCACGTAATCGGCGTTGGCGCCGTAGAGGAAACCGGTTTCGGCGAATTCCAGGTTCTTCGGCTGACGGGTCATGTCGCCCTCCCTGACTTCAACGTCCGTTCAAAAGGT
This sequence comes from Hyphomicrobiales bacterium, assembly GCA_028865375.1. GTDB lineage: Bacteria > Pseudomonadota > Alphaproteobacteria > Rhizobiales > Beijerinckiaceae > JAGWKJ01. Next base: position 3,437 of record JAGWKJ010000083.1, read on the forward strand.
CGACGAGCGTGGCGCCCATCCGCGCGGGCGACGCCGACACGCGGATGCCGGCCGATTCCATCGCGGCGATCTTGTCCTCGGCCGCGCCCTTGCCGCCCGCGACGATCGCGCCCGCGTGACCCATGCGGCGGCCCGGAGGCGCCGTGCGGCCGGCGATGAAGCCGACGCAGGGCTTGGCGCGGCCGCGCTTGGCCTCGTCCTTGAGGAATCTCGCGCCGTCCTCTTCGGCCTGGCCGCCGATCTCGCCGATCATCACCAGCGATTTCGTCGCCGGGTCGGCGAGGAACATTTCGAGCGTCTCGACGAAATCGAGGCCCTTCACGGGATCGCCGCCGATGCCCACCGCGGTCGTCTGGCCGAGGCCTTCGCGCGTGGTCTGGAACACCGCCTCGTAGGTCAGCGTGCCGGAACGCGACACGATGCCCACCGAACCCTTCTTGAAGATGCTGCCGGGCATGATGCCGATCTTGCACTCGCCCGCCGTCATCACGCCTGGGCAATTGGGCCCGACAAGGCGCGATTTGGAGCCGTCGAGCGCGCGCTTCACGCGCACCATGTCGAGCGCGGGGATGCCTTCGGTGATGCACACGATCAACGGCACGTCGGCGGCGATCGCCTCGCAGATCGCGTCGGCCGCGCCGGGCGGCGGAACGTAGATCACGCTGGCGTCGGCGCCGGTGGCCGCGCGCGCTTCCGCCACCGTCTCGAACACGGGCAGGCCGAGGTGGGTCGCGCCGCCCTTCCCGGGCGAGACGCCGCCGACCATCTTGGTGCCGTAGGCGATCGCCTGTTCGGAATGGAACGTGCCGTTCTTGCCGGTGAACCCCTGGCAGATGACTTTCGTCGAGGCGTCGATGAGGATGGACATTGGTGCAAGTCGCTCCGCGATTCCGTTCAGACGAAGGGATTGACGCAGCGAACGTCGCCGTAGCGCTGCGAGTGGGATAGATCCTCGCTGTAGAGGACATCGGCGCCGAACCGCTCCGCGCACGCGATCATCTGGCTGTCCCAAAATCCGAGGCGATAACGGCCTTGGACGGTGATCGCGCGCAGCACGACCGCGCGATCGACCTCGACGAGCGGAAACGCGAGGATTCGGTCCACCCACAACGCCGCCTCGACTTGCGACATCGGTTTGCGCGCCTTGTTCGGCTTGCGCGCCGCGTTGACGAACTCGCCGACTACTTGCGTCGATACGCCGAGGTCCTCCCCGGCGATGATGTCGAGCGCGCGCGCCTTCTTGGCCGGCGCTTCGTCCTCGCCGCCAGCCGCGTAAATCCAAACGTTCGTGTCGAGGAAAGACCTAGCGCTCATGCGCTTCGTCCCGGTCGAACTTCCAATCCGGACCGATGCGGAATTCGGACTTGGCGGCCAGCTCCAGCAATTCGCGCCTCGCGCGGGCGAGCCGGTCCTCCGCCGAGCCGACCTCGGTCAGGAACTCGCGCACCAAGGCGTTCACGGTGGTCTTGCGCTTCGCGGCTGCGACGCGCGCCCGGTCGAGCACGTCGTCTTCGACGGCCAAAGTGATGTTTTTCACGGCGCACCTCCATGACACAGTATATGTGTGACTGTGTCGCGGTCGCAATCCGCGCCTGCGTCCCGGACCGGGCGGCCGCCTGGCGCGGAAAACGGATGCGGCGCGCACATCACGCGGCCTTGCCGACCGCGGCGACGACCTTCTTGGCCGCGTCGTCGAGGTCGTCGGCGGGCATCACGTCCAGGCCCGACTCGCGCAGGATCTTCTTGCCGAGCTCGACGTTGGTGCCTTCGAGGCGGACGACGAGCGGCACCTTGAGGCCGACCTCCTTCACCGCCGCGATCACGCCTTCCGCGATCACGTCGCAGCGCATGATGCCGCCGAAGATGTTGACGAGGATGCCCTTCACGTTGGGATCGGCGGTGATGATCTTGAAGGCCGCGGTGACGCGCTCCTTGGAGGCCCCGCCGCCGACGTCGAGGAAATTGGCGGGGCTCGAACCGTAGAGCTTGATGATGTCCATCGTGGCCATCGCCAGACCCGCGCCGTTGACCATGCAGCCGATCGCGCCGTCGAGCGCGACATAGTTGAGTTCGTGACGGGCCGCCTCGGTCTCCTTTGCGTCCTCCTCCGTCTCGTCGCGCAGGGCGGCGACGTCGGGATGGCGCCACAGCGCGTTGTCGTCGAACGCGACCTTGGCGTCGAGCACGCGCAGGTCGCCGTCCTTGGTGACGACCAGCGGGTTGACCTCGAGCAGCGCCATGTCCTTGGCGACGAAGGCCGCGTAGAGCTTGCCGAGCAGGTCGGCCGCCTTCTTGGCGATTTCGCCCGACAGGCCCAGCGCGCGCGCCGCCGTGCGGCCGTGGTGGGGCATGACCCCGGTCGCCGGGTCGACCATGACGGTATGGATCTTTTCGGGAGTCTCGTGGGCGACCTTTTCGATGTCCATGCCGCCTTCGGTCGACAGCACGAACGCCACGCGCCCGCTGGCGCGGTCGACCAGGGCCGAGAGATAGAGCTCGCGGGCGATGTCGCAGCCGCGCTCGACGTAGAGCCGGCCCACCCGCTTGCCCGCCGCGCCGGTCTGCGCGGTGACGAGCGTCGCGCCCAGCATCTCGGCGGCGAACTTGCGCACTTCCGCGGCGTCGCGCGCGAGCCTGACGCCGCCCTTCTCGCCGGCCGAGGCTTCCTCGAATCGGCCCTTGCCGCGGCCGCCGGCGTGGATCTGCGCCTTCACGACGAACAGGCCCGGGCCCATCGCCTCCGCGGCGGCTCGCGCTTCATCCGGCGTGAAGGCCGGCCGCCCGTCCGATACGGGCGCTCCGAAACCGGCGAGGATCGCCTTGGCCTGGTATTCGTGGACGTTCATGCGTCTGGCTCCCGATGTCGTTCCCGCCGGAGCGCCTGCCCGTGGCGCCCCGCCCCCAATTCAGGCGAACGCCGGATTGATGCCCTTGCAGGCTTCGATCAGCGTCTTCACGGAGGCGACCGACTTGTCGAACATCGCGCGTTCGCCCGCGTCGAGCGGCACTTCGATCACGCGTGCGACGCCGCCGGCGCCGATGATCGCCGGCACGCCGACGTAAGTGTCGCGCACGCCGTATTCGCCCGACAGATGCGCGGCGACGGGCAGCACGCGGCGCTCGTCCTTGAGGTAGCTCTCCGCCATCGCGATCGCGGAGGCCGCCGGCGCGTAAAATGCGGAGCCCGTCTTGAGCAGGTTGACGATCTCGCCGCCGCCCTTGCGCGTCCGTTCGACGATGGCGTCGATCTTCGCCTGCGTGGTCCAGCCCATGCGCACGATTTCCGGCAGCGGCACGCCGGCGACCGTGGAATAACGGACGGAGGGCGCCATGTCGTCGCCGTGGCCGCCGAGCACGAAGGCGGAGACGTCCTGCACCGACACCTTCAGCTCCTCGGCGAGGAATCGGCGGAAGCGCGAGGAGTCCAGCACGCCCGCCATGCCGATGACCTTGCGGGTCGGCAGGCCGGACGCCTTCTGCAGCGCCCACACCATCGCGTCGAGCGGATTGGTGATGCAGATGACGAAGGCGTCGGGCGCGTGCGCCTTCAGCCCGGCGCCGACCGATTCCATGACCTTGAGGTTGATGCCCAAGAGGTCGTCGCGGCTCATGCCGGGCTTGCGCGGCACGCCGGCCGTCACGATCACGACGTCGGCGCCGGCGATGGCGTCGTAGGTGTTCGCGCCCGTGACCTCGACGTTGTAGCCCTCGACGCCGTTGGATTGCACGATGTCGAGCGCCTTGCCTTGCGGCAGGCCTTCCGCCACGTCGAACATCACGACGTCGCCGAGTTCCTTTTGCGATGCGAGTAGCGCCAAAGTGCCGCCGATCTGCCCCGCCCCGATCAATGCGATCTTCCTGCGCGCCATCTCGTCCGTCCACCTTTGCCAGCGCGGCCTCCCGCGCAAATCGGGCACGACCAAGCGCCGGGTGAGAGCGTTTTGCAAGCCGCGGATGGAGGCGATCTCGACGCTGCGACGCTCAAAATGGAACGGTCTATCGCATAAATAATTGTTATAAAACAATGCTTTAATATTTAACAACCGCGATTCGACGACATCATTAAATAGCATTTCACTTTACGATTTTTGTCATTTGTCATGGAGATCAAAATGATTTGCCTTACAATCCGCCGCTGCGCAGGCCCCGGACCAGTAGGTCCAGCGTCCGCCTGAGGCGCGACAAGGATTGGTTCGCGGGCATGTCCCTGTCGAGCCAAAGCGCGGAGGGATGCGTGAAGCGGTGCGTCGCGTCGGCGACGAGATTGGCCGCGCGCGCCGGCTCGAAGGGGGCGAAGGCGCCGCTGGCGGCGCCGTCATCGAGGATGCGCTGCACCAGCGCGCCCATGCGGCCGCGGTGCCGCCGTGCGGCCGACCCCGGCGACTCGACCGCTTCGGCGAACAGGCGGAACGTTTCGGGCGCGTCGTCCCGCTTGGCGACGTAGGCGCGGTGCGCCTCGATCAGCGTGCGTTCGAGTTTGTCGGCGGCGGGGTCCGGCCCCTCGGCGATCGCGCGTCCGGCCGCTTCGATCGGCGACAGCCAGTCGCGCGCGATTTCGTCGAACAGCGCCGCCCGGGTCGGGAAGAAGCGATAGACGTTGGCGTGCGACATGCCGGCCGCCCGCGCGATCGCGGTGACGCGGGCGCCCGCCCCGCCGCGCGAAGCGATCTCCGCCGCCGCGGCCGCCAGGATGCGCGCGCGCGGTCCGGTCTCCGGCGCGTCGCCCACGCTCATGCGCCCGACGGCGGCGACCGGCGTTCGGTCAATTCGTGGAGCAATTCGAGCTGCACGCGCTGGATCTCGGTCTGGTGGCGCCATTGGCGGTTCAGCAGGTGATCCATCTTCTCGTGCAGGTGGCGGATCTCGAGCTCCGCCTTGAGGTCGATCTTGTAGTCGTTCTCCGAGCGCAGGCGGTCCTTCGATTCCTGGCGGCGCTGGCTCATCATGATGACCGGCGCCTGCACCGCGGCGATGCACGACAGCACTAGGTTGAGCAGGATGAACGGATAGACGTCGAACGCCCGCTTTTCGCCGGCCGCGACGTTGACCGCCATCCAGACGACGAGGAACGCGCCGAAGATGATGATGAAGCGCCAGCTGCCGCCGAACGTGGCAACGACGTCGGCCGCCTTCTCGCCGAAGCTGCGGGAGTCGTCGTATTCGCGTTCGACGTCGGCGGCGAGGATGTCGTGGTTGGCGACGCTGCGCGCCACCTGTTCCTCGAGCGCGCCCAGCGCGCCGCGCTCGCCCGTCAGCAGGTCCTCGACATAGGCGAGCCGTTGCCGCGACAGTTCGGCCCGAGAGATGCGCGCGTCCGGCGCCAGCCCCGGATGTTCCGCCCGGATGCGCTCGGCGATCGCCGGGCGCACCACGGCGAGCGGCACGAGGTCGCCCGCCTCGGCCGCCTCGCCCGTGACGTCGCAGCGCCGCGTCGCGGCCGAATCGGGTGTCTCCGTCATGCCGTCATCCTT
>JAGWKJ010000084.1 GCA_028865375.1 Hyphomicrobiales bacterium
CGCGGGCGCCTTCGCCCCGTCCGCCTCCGCGACCTCGAACTCCGCCAGCGTGCCGCCCACCGCGACGCGCTCGCCCTCGGCGCCGTGCAGCGCCACGACCTTGCCCGCGAACGGCGCGCCGATCTCGACCGTCGCCTTGTCGGTCATCAGGTCGACCAAGGGCTGGTCGGCGGCGACGTCCTCGCCCGCCGCCACACGCCATTTCACGATCTCGACCTCGACCGTGCCCTCGCCGACGTCCGGCGTCCTGAAGCGGCGTCGCGCCATCGCCCTACTCCGCCATGACCCGGCGGATCGCCGCGCCGACGCGCTGCGGGCCGGGGAAATACTCCCACTCGAATTCGCGCGGATAGGGCGTGTCCCATCCGGTCACGCGCAGGATCGGCGCCTCCAGCCAATGGAAGCAGCGCTCCTGCACCAGCGCGGAGAGCTCGGCGCCGAAACCGCCGGTGCGCGTCGCTTCGTGCACGACGAGGCAGCGCCCGGTCTTCCTCACCGAAGCCTCGATGGCGGCGATGTCGAGCGGCACGATGGTGCGCAGGTCGATCACCTCCGCGTCGATTCCGGTCTCCTCGGCCGCCGCCAGCGCGACATGGACCATCGTGCCATAGGCCAGGATGGTGAGGTCGCCGCCCTCGCGCGCGATCGCGGCCTCGCCGAGCGGGATCGCGTAGCGCCCCGTCGGCACGTCGCCCTTCGAATGGCCGTCCCAGGAAACCGCCGGCCGCTCGTGGTGGCCGTCGAACGGGCCTGCGTAGAGGCGCTTGGGCTCGAAGAACAGCACCGGATCGTCGTCCTCGATGGCCGAGATCAACAGGCCCTTGGCGTCGTAGGGATTGGAGGGAATCACGGTCTTCAGGCCGCAGACGTGGCTGAACAGGCCTTCCGGGCTCTGGCTGTGCGTCTGGCCGCCGAAGATGCCCCCGCCATAGGGCGCGCGGATGGTGATCGGCGCGTTGAACTCCCCGCCCGAACGGTAGCGCAGCCGCGCCGCCTCCGACACGATCTGGTCGAAGGCGGGGTAGATGTAGTCGGCGAACTGGCATTCCACGACCGGCCGCAAGCCGTAGGCGCCCATGCCGATGGCGACCGCCACCTGGCCGGCTTCCGCGATCGGCGCGTCGAACACGCGGCCCTCGCCGTGGCGCTGCTGCAATCCCTCGGTGACGCGGAACACGCCGCCGAAGAAGCCGACGTCCTCGCCGAACACCAGCACGTCCGGGTCGCCCGCGAGCTTGACGTCGAGCGCGGAATTGAGCGCCTGCACCATGTTCATGCGGCTCATGTCGCCCTGCCCGGCAGCGCGGCCAGTTCGTCGCGCTGTTCGCGCAGGTTCCAGGGCATGTCCTTGTAGACGTCGTCGAACATCGTGAGGGGATCGTGGTGCGGCCCGTCGCCGTGGACGCCCAGCGCCTGCGCGCGCGCGTCGGCTTCCGCCACGTCCGCTTCCACCGCGCGCAGCATCGCGGAATGGCGGCCGTCGTCCCACGCCCCCGCGCGGACGAGGTGGAGCTTCAGCCGCGCGATCGGGTCGCCCAGCGGCCAGCGCTCCCATTCGTCGCCGGCGCGATAGCGGGCGGGATCGTCGCTCGTCGAATGCGGGGCGGCGCGATAGGTGAAATGCTCGATCAGCGTCGGCCCGTGATTGGAACGCGCGCGCTCGGCCGCCCATCGCGAGGCGGCGAAGACGGCGAGGTAGTCGTTGCCGTCGACCCGCACGCCGGGGATGCCGTAGCCGATCGCCCGCGAAGCGAAGGTCGATTCCTCGCCGCCCGCCACCGACTGCGCCGAGGAGATCGCCCATTGGTTGTTGACGAGGTTCAGCACCACGGGCGCGCGGTGGACCGAGGCGAACACCAGCGCCTGGTGGAAGTCGCCCTCCGCCGAGGCGCCGTCGCCGATCCAGCCCGACGCGATGCGCGTGTCGCGCCGGTAGGCCGAGGCCATCGCCCAGCCGACCGCCTGGGGAAATTGCGTCGCCAAATTGCCGGACTGGCTGAAATAGCCGCGCGACTTCGCCGTATACATCACCGGCAATTGCCGGCCCTTGGTGGGGTCGAGCGCGTTGGCGTAGATCTGCCCCATCATCTCGTCGAGCGGCGTCCCGCGCGCCACCAGGATCGCCTGCTGGCGATAGGTGGCGAAGCACATGTCGTCGGGCCGCAGCGCGTAGGTCTGCGCGGTCGCCACCGCCTCCTCGCCGGTGCATTTCATGTAGAAGGGCGTCTTGCCCTGCCGTTGCGCGCGGAACATGCGTTCGTCGAACGCGCGCACCAGCGCCATCGTGCGCAGGCCGCGCACCAATTCGTCCGCGCCGAGCCCGGGATTCCACTCGCCCACCGCGACGCCGTCGTCGTCGAGCGTGCGCACGAGGCCGAAGGCGAGGTCGCGGGTGGCGATGGCCGGCGCGTCGACGGGCGGCCGCGGGGCGGCGCCGGCCGGCGGCAACCGCAGGTAGGAGAAGTCCGGCCGGTCGCCCGGCCGGAACCGGGCGCCGGGAATATGGAGACGCAGCGTGCCTTCGCCGTCCACGGACGCCTCCCGCGATGGGCCGGCGCGGAGGATAGCCCAAGCCGCGCGGAAGCGACAGGCGGCGCGGCCAATGCCTCTTTCCACTCGTCCGTTCGCCCGCTCCTCGCCCCCGGCCATTTCCCTCGCCCTTTCCGTCTTTGCGAGGAGCGTCAGCGACGAAGCAATGCAGACGCCCTTCCGTCCAACGCGGCGGTCTTCGCAAAGACTGGATTGCTTCGCTTCGCACGGCAATGACGGCGGAGGGCACGACGCGCGCGATCAATCTCCGTCGCGCCAGCGCCTGCCTTCGGCGAGGCCGTGGTAGATGAAATGGTGCAGCGGCTCGACGCCGGCGTCCTCGACGTCCGGGTTCAGCCGCAGATAGGTCTTCGGGTCGAAGCCGGCGGGCGGCGCGAACGGCGCGTCGTCGGCGAGGTCGATCTTGAGCGGCGCGAACAGCGCATAGCGCTGGAAGTCGAGCAAGCCGTCGCCGCCGCGCTCCAACGGTCCGTAGACGGCGCACCGCGCGCCCGCCGCGGCCGGCTCGGCCGGATCCTTCAACCACCGCAGGATCTCGAACAGCAACAGCTTGGTCACGCCCTCCTTGAGGAGTTCGACCTGGCCCATGAAATGGTCGATGGCGACGATCTCACCCGACCGCCGCAGCACCGCGCGCGCGACCAGCGCCTGGGCGTCGTCGCCCAGCGGACCGAACACGCCCCATGCTCGCGTCCAGTGCTCCGGACAGCGCGCGACCCGCATCGGCGCGTCGCGATCCGGCATGTCGCTCGCGCGCCGCCGCCGCAAGGCCTCGAGCACGAGCCCGCGCGAACGCCAGAGCGCCGACGAGCGGATGCGCGCGGCGGCGCCGGCGAAGGCGTCCTCGTCGATGGGCCGCACGACATAGCCGAGCCGGGCCGCCTTGTTGGCCGAACGGCGGTAGCGGCCGCCGGTCGCCTTCGACACGGCCCTCACGTAGGCGTCGCCGTCGGCGAATTGCGCGAGGTCGAGCGCCATCGCGGTCCACGCCAGCGGACCGAGGGCGCCCGTCCCGGGCTCGGGCCCGAATGGCCGGCAGATGCGCGCCAAAGCCTCGACCGCGCCGGCGCATCCGGGCGAATCGCAGGCGCAGCGCAGTCGCAGCGAGCGCCGCGGCGGGCCGTCCTCGCCGACGCCCAGCTCCCCGAAGCGACGGCGTCGACGCCGCGCGTCGGTCAGGCGTTTGATGGAATGGACCGCGAGCGCGCCAAGGCGGATCGCGCCGCCCTTGGCGCGGCGCGTCAGGGCCGAGGCCATCGCGCCGTCACGCTTCGGCGTCGGCCCACGCGGACTCCGCGACCGAGTCGCGGAACGCGGCCAGCGTCGCCACCGCGCCGTCGATGTCCTGCGTGCGATGCGCCGCGGAGAGGAAGAAGCGGATCCGCGATCCGTCCTTGGGCACGCCGACGTGGACGACGGGCGGCGCGTAATAGCCGGCCTCCAGCAGCGCCTCGGCGGCGCGCATCGTCGTCAGCAGGTCGGGCAGCAGCACCGGCGCGACGCCCGTTCCCTCCGAGAGGCCGGTGTCCAGGCCGGCCGCCTTGGCCGCGCCCACGAAGCGCGCCGCGTTCGCCAACAGCCGGCCGACCCTCTCTGGCTCGGCGCGCAGCACGCCCAGCGCCGCTCGCGCGCCCGCCGCGATCGGCGGGGCCAGCCCGACGCTGAAAACGAAACCCGGCAGCGTGAAGCGCAGCCAATCGATCACGTCCCCCGATGCGCACACGAAGCCGCCGCAGGACACGAAGGCCTTCGACAACGTGCCGACCACGAGGTCGATCCGGCGCGGGTCGACCCCGAACCTCTCCGCGACTCCGCGCCCGGTCGCGCCCAGCGCGCCGACGCTGTGCGCCTCGTCGACCAGCAGCCAGAAGCCGAACTCGTCCTTGAGCGCGAGCAGGCCCGGCAGGTCGGCGACGTCGCCGTCCATGCTGTAGACGCTTTCGATCACGACGAGGCAGTGCCGCGCCGAAGCCCGTCGCGCTTCGAGCAACTCGCGCAGATGCGCAAGGTCGCCGTGGCGGAACGCGACCGCGGCCGCGCGCGAGGAGCGCACGCCCGCCACGATGCTGTTGTGGGAGAGCTCGTCGTAGAGGATCAGGTCGCCGACGCCCGTGAGATGCGCGATCGTCTGCTGGTTGGCGAGATAGCCCGACACCAGCGTGATCGCCGCCTCGTGCCCGAGGAAATCCGCGATCTCGCCCTCGAACGCGCGATGCATCAACCGCTCGCCGCCGACCAGCCGCGAGCCCAAGGCGCCCGTGCCGTGGTCGCGGATCGCGGCGGTCGCGGCCTCGCGCACCGCCGGGTGGTCGGCGAGGCCGAGGTAGTCGTAATTGGCGAAACTGACGAAGGGACGCCCGCGCGCCACGACGTCGCGGCGCAGGCCGTCCAAGGCGACGAACCAAGGATTGCCGATCTCGTCCAAGATCCGGCGTCCGGCGAGCCGCATTCGCCGTCGCGCGAAGGCGGCCAATTCCATGTCCGACATTTCCGCAGAATCCCCTGCGCCGTTCCGCTGCAATGGCGAAAGCCTGTATCATGCCGCCGCGTCGCCGCGAAACGCCGGAGCAAGTCATTGAATCGCATCTTGATCACCGGCGCGTCGGCGGGCATCGGCGCAGCGCTGGCGCGCGCGGCGGCCGCGCCGGACGTCGATTTCGCGCTGTGGGGACGCGATACGCTGCGGCTTTCGTCGGTCGCCGGCGAGTGCCGCGCGAGGGGCGCGTCGGCCGGTTCGCGGGTGATGGATCTGCGCGACGCGGGCGCCGTCGCGGCGGCCATCGTCGCCACCGACGAGGCAGCGCCGATCGACCTCGCCGTCTTCAACGCCGGGATCGGCGGCGTGTCTCTCGGGCGCGACGGTCTGGAGGACGCGGCGCACGCGCTCGACGTGGCGACCGTGGACTTCGTCGCCGTCGTGGCGGGCGCCACCGCGGTCGCGCGCCGCATGGCCGCGCGGGGGCGCGGACGGATCGTCGTGGTCGGATCGGTCGCCGATCGCCTGCCCTTGCCTATGGCGCCCAGCTACGCCGGCGCGAAGGCGGGCTTGCTCGCGTTCTCGCGCTCGCTGCGCGGGGCGCTGGCGCGGCGCGGCGTCGGCATCACCTATGTCGCGCCGGGCTTCGTGAAGACCGCGATGAGCGATTCCGCGCCGGGACCCAAGCCGTTCATGCTTACGTCCGACGACGCCGCGCGGCGCATCCTGGCGGCCGCGCGCGCGGGCCGCGCCGAGCTCGCCTTTCCCCTGCCCTACGCCATCTTGCGCTCGCTCGCCGGCTTCGCGCCGCGCGCGGCGGCCGAGCGCGCCGCATCCGCCTTCGCGCCGCGGCGGTGACCGGTCAGAGCGCCGTCTCGTAGATGCGGTAGCGCTTGGCGACGTCGCCCACCGCCGAGCAGATCGCGATCGCGGGCGCGTTGTCCTCCAGCACCCAGGACAGTTCCACCTCGCGGATGCCCAGCTCCTTGCCGCGCTCCAGCACCTTCGACACCATCATCGGGGGCAGCGCCGAGCCGAGCGCCGTGCCGCGCCATTCCTCGCGCACGCCCGCCAACATGACGCGCGCGGTCTTGGGCGGCCGCCGCCACAGGCGCCACAGCAGCTTGACGAGCCCGGTCGGGAACAGCCTGCCGTCGAGGTCGGCGATCAGTTCGTTGAGGTTGGGCACGCCGATCAACACGCCGCGCTCGACGCCGTCGACGAGGCCGAACACCACGCCGCGCGGATCGAGGATGGGCTTCAGGGCGTGCGTCAGCGCCACCGCCTCCTCCGCCGTCACCGGGACGAAGCCCCAATTGCCGCGCCAGGCGTCGTTGTAGATGTCGAGCGCGAGGCGGATCTCCTGCGCGAACCGCTTGCGGTCGAGCGTGCGCACCGTAAGCCGCTCGCCGCCGCGCATCCGCGCGCGCACCTTGCCGATGCGCTCGGCGAAGGCGTCGGTCCGCGGCCCGATCGGGCAGCGGAACGCCAGCAGGTCCATCGCCTTGCCGTAGCCGGCGGCCTCCAGCCGCGGCGCGTAATGGCGCGGCGAATGCGCCATCATCAGCGACGGCTTGGCGCCGAAGCCCTCGATCAGAACGCCGATCTCGTCGTTGACCGAAACCGTGTAGGGCCCGACCGCCTTGGCGAGGCCGCGCGCGCGCAGCCAATCTTCCGCGGTCTTCAGCAAGGACGCGAAAACGTCGGGGTCGTCGATCGCCTCGAGCGCGCCGAAATTGCCTTGCCCGTCCTTGTGCAGGTCGAGATGCAGTCGGTTGACGGAGGCGCAGATGCGACCGACCGGCCGGCCGTCGCGCTCGGCGATCCAGAACGCGCCTTCGGCGTGCTTGAAGAACGGATTCTTCGCCCGGTCGAACATCTTGCGCGCTTCGTCGCGCAGCGGCGGCACCCAATCGGGGTCGCCGCGATAGACGAGATGGGGCACGTCGATGAAGCGCGTGAAGTCCTTGACGGCGTTCACTTCCCGGACGACGACGCTCATCGGCGCGGCTCGCGGGCGGGCGCGTCGAACGATGGGGGCATGGCGTCGTCTCGCTTTGGCGGCCGGCCGCGGTGGCGGAGGATCCTGCGACCCGCTATAGCGCGCTCCATGCACGGTTCGGAACCCCCGTCGGGATCGAAAGCGCCGGCGGGCCGGTTCGCCGGCGCCGACGCGGCGTTCGTCCCGCCCAGGCGCGAGATCGACGGCCCGCTCGCCGCCCTCGAACGTCGCTTGCTCGACGCGCTGTGCGCGCGCCTGCCCGATTGGGCGACGCCCGACCGGCTGACGTGGTTCGGCGTCGCCGGCGCCGCCGTCACCGGATTGTGCTACGCCGCCACGCGACTGTCGCCCGCATTCTACGCGCTGGCCGCGCTCGGCGTGGCGATGAACTGGTTCGGCGATTCGCTCGACGGATCGATCGCGCGCTGGCGCGGCATCGAACGCCCGCGTTACGGCTTCTACTTCGACCACGCGACCGACGCGCTCAGCGTGACCGCCATCTTCGTCGGTCTGGGGCTGTCGAGCTCGGTGGCGCCGATGGCCGCCACGCTATCGCTCGCCGGCTATCTCGCGCTGATGGTCCACAGCGTCGGCTATGCGGCGGTGAGCGGCCGTTTCGTGCTGACCTATGCCGGCGCCGGCCCGACCGAGGCGCGCATCGCGCTGGCGGTCGCCGGCCTCGTCATGGCCGTCGCGCCCGGCGCGTCCGTGTCGATGGGCGGCGTGCGGATCGGGGTCTATACGCTCGGCTTCGCGCTCTTCGGCCTCGCGCTGCTGGCGATCTACCTGCGCAGCGTGCTCGCCGCGGCGCGGGAACTGGGTTGAGCGAGCCGCGCGCGAGCGACGCAGCCGGCTGGAGATGGCGGCGGCGGGCTTGGTGTTTTCCGGCGCGACCCTGACGATCGAAGACGACGGGCAGGACTACGGCGAAGAGCGCTACATCACGATCGGATCGTTGCGTGGACGAATGGTCGTCTTGGTCTGGACGCCGCGCGCGCGATCTCGTCGCATCATAAGCATGAGGCATGGCAATGAACGCGAACGCAAAAAATACGCGCCGCGTCTGGACGGACGCTGACGATGCGCCCGATCTCTCGACGGAGCCTTGGTCGTCCAAGATCGCCGAAACGCCAGCGCGACGCGGACGCCCGCCGAGCGCGCGCAGGAAGATCCTGAAATCGATCCGGTTCGACGAGGACGCGCCGAATTATTTCCAAGCCCACAAATCGGGTTGGCAGACCCGCATCAACGCCGCCCTGTCCAAGTTGGCGGCGAGAAAGTAGCCGCGGCCCCGCCCGCCTTCACCCCGCCGGCAGGGCGGCCGGCGAATGGGCGGCCGCGATCCGGGCCATGCCGGCCTTCACGGCCGCCTGCACCTTCTCGAACGCGCGCACCTCGATCTGGCGCACGCGCTCGCGCGACACGCCGAACTCGCTCGACAGGTCTTCCAGCGTGGCGGGGTCTTCGGCCAGCCGGCGCGCCTCGAAGATGCGGCGCTCGCGCTCGTTGAGCACGCCCAGCGCGCCCTCGAGCGCGACGTGGCGGTTCTGCGCCTCCTCGCGGTCGGCCAGCGCGGTCTCCTGGCTCGTCTGGTCGTCAGCGAGGAAGTCCTGCCACTCGCCCTCGCCTTCCTCGCGCAGCGGCGCGTTGAGCGAGGCGTCGCCGCCCAGCCGCCGGTTCATGTCGATTACGTCGCGCTCGGACACCGAGAGCTTGCGGGCGATGGTGGCCACCTGGTCGGGCCGCAGGTCGCCGTCGTCGAGCGCGGAGATCTGGCTCTTCGCCTTGCGCAGGTTGAAGAACAGCTTCTTCTGGCTGGCGGTGGTGCCCATCTTCACCAGCGACCACGAACGCAGGATGTATTCT
>JAGWKJ010000085.1 GCA_028865375.1 Hyphomicrobiales bacterium
CCCACTTTCCGGTGGCGGCGCTGGTCGGTGTGGTGATCGCGCTCGAAATGGCGGCGGTGCTGCTGCCAGGCTTCAATGTTCACGATGCGCCGGTGGGTGACGCCGCCTCGCTGCGCCTGGGCAACTCCAAGATGCTGGGCATCGAGGTCTACACCCGCTACCTGTACCCGCTGCAGATCGCCGCGGTGCTGCTGCTGGTGGCGATCATCGCGGCGATCGCGCTGACGTTGCGCCGGCGCAAGGACTCGAAGTACCAGAACCCCTCGGATCAGGTGAGGGTGCGCGCCGCCGATCGCGTGCGGCTCGTGCAGATGAAGGCCGAAGTCGAGGCGCCGCCACCGGCACTGGCCACCCCAGCCACGGCGGCGCCGGCCGCGGGAGTCAAGCCATGAGCCTGGGCACCATCACGCTCGGCCACTACCTGTCGCTCGGCGCCATCCTGTTCGCGATGTCGGTGATCGGCATCTTCCTGAACCGCAAGAACCTGATCGTGCTGCTGATGGCGATCGAGCTGATGCTGCTCGCCGTCAACATGAATTTCATCGCCTTCTCGCGCTATCTGGACGACACGGCCGGACAGGTGTTCGTGTTCTTCATCCTCACCGTCGCGGCCGCCGAGTCGGCCATCGGCCTCGCGATCCTGGTGGTGCTGTTCCGCAATCTGTCCACCATCAACGTCGACGACCTGAACAAGTTGAAGGGCTAAGGCAAGCCAATGGGCAACGCGCAACGGGCGGGGAGCGGGGGAATGCAGGGGTCGCGCCTGCGCCGCGCTCCGCGCACATTACCCGGCACAACGCTATGACATCGATGCAGCAACTCTACCTGCTGGTGCCGCTGGCGCCCCTCGCCGGTGCCCTGATCGCCGGGCTCGGCGGCCGCGCCATCGGCCGCGCCGGCGCCCACTGGGCGGCCATCCTCGGGGTGACGGTCTCGTTCCTCGCTTCGGTGGCGATCTTCTTCGACGTGATGCACGGCAACGTGTTCAACGGCAGCGTCTACACCTGGCTGACCTCGGGCGCGACGCGCTTCGAGATCGGCTTCCTGATCGATCGGCTGACGGTGCTGATGATGGTGGTGGTCACCTTCGTCTCGCTCATGGTGCACATCTACACCATCGGCTACATGGCGGACGATCCCGGCTACCAGCGCTTCTTCGCCTATATCGCCTTGTTCACCTTCTCCATGCTGATGCTGGTGATGGCCAACAACTTCCTGCAGCTGTTCTTCGGCTGGGAGGCGGTGGGCCTGGTGTCCTACCTGCTGATCGGCTTCTGGTACACGCGGCCGACGGCGATATTCGCCAACCTCAAGGCGTTCCTGGTAAACCGCGTCGGCGACTTCGGCTTTCTGATCGGCATCGGCCTGGTTCTGGCGCATTTCGGCACGCTCGATTACGCCACCGTGTTCGCGCAGGCGCCGGCGATGGTCAGGACCAGCATAGAAATCCTCCCGGGCACGCCCTGGCTGCTGATATCGGTGATCTGCATCTGCCTGTTCATCGGCGCCATGGGCAAATCGGCGCAGTTCCCGCTGCACGTTTGGCTGCCCGATTCGATGGAAGGCCCGACGCCGATCTCCGCCCTGATCCATGCGGCGACCATGGTGACCGCCGGCATATTCATGGTGTCGCGCATGTCGCCGCTGTTCGAGCTGTCGGACGCGGCGCTGTCCTTCGTGCTCGTGATCGGCGGCATCACCGCCTTCTTCATGGCGCTGATCGCGGTGGTGCAGTACGACATCAAGCGCGTGATCGCCTATTCGACCCTGTCGCAGCTCGGCTACATGACCGTGGCGCTGGGCGCATCGGCCTACTCGGTCGGCATGTTCCACCTCATGACCCACGCGTTCTTCAAGGCGGTGCTGTTCCTCGGCGCGGGTTCGGTGATCATCGCGATGCACCACGAGCAGGACATGCGCAAGATGGGCGGGCTGCGCAAATACATGCCGATTACCTACCTCACCATGCTGATCGGCGCGCTCGCCAATGCCGGCCTGCCGCCGTTCGCCGGATTCTTCTCCAAGGATTCGATCCTGGAGGCGGTGCACCTGTCGCACACGCCGGGCGCGGGTTTCGCCTATCTGATGGTGCTCGCGGGGGTGTTCGTCGGCGGGCTGTATTCCTTCCGCCTGATTTTCTATACTTTCCACGGCGAGGAGCGCTTCCGCACCCATGACGCCGGCCATGCCGCAGACGCCGGCCACGGCCACGACGCGCACGACAAGCACGGGCATGACGCCGGCCATGGGCACGCGCCGCCGCACGAAACCCCGGCGGTGGTGACCGTGCCGCTGATCCTGCTCGCGATCCCGTCGATCGCGGCGGGCTGGACCATAGGCACGGTGCTCTACGGCGGTTATTTCGGCCCGGCCATCTATATTTCCCCGGAACACGAGGGCCTCGCGGAAATGGCGCGCGAGTACCACGGCGTGATCAATATGATGCTGCATGGGCTCACCAGCCTGCCGTTCTGGCTCGCGCTCGGGGGAGCGGCGACCGCCTTCTATCTGTACATCCTCAATCCGGCGCTGCCCGGCGTGTTGCGGCAAAAGTTCAGCTTCGTCGTCAACATTCTGATGGAGAAGTACGGCTGCGACCGCTTCAACCAGTGGTTCTTCGCCGGCGGCGCGCGCGCGATCGGCGGCGGCCTGTGGAAATTCGGCGACGTGGCCATCATCGACGGGATCATGGTCAACGGCACGGCGCGCGTGGTCGGCTGGATCGGCGGCCTGGTGCGCCTGTTCCAGTCCGGCTACATCTACCAGTACGCCTTCACCATGATCATCGGCGTATTCGTGCTGCTGACGCTTTGGCTAGGCCACGCTTGAAAGACCGACGATGACATCCGCTCCCTGGCTCAGCCTCACCATCTGGATCCCGATCGCGTTCGGCGTCGCGGTGCTCGCGTTCAACGACCGCCATGCCGCGACGGTGCGCCGGATCGCGCTGATCGGCGCGGTGCTCGGCCTCGCCGTGAGCCTGCCGCTCTACACCGGTTTCAACACGCAGACCAGCGCGATGCAGTTCGTCGAACTCGCGCCCTGGATCCCGCGCTTCAGCATCAACTACAACCTCGGCGTGGACGGCATTTCGGTGCTGTTCATCCTGCTCAACAGCTTTATCACCGTGCTGGTGGTGATTGCGGGCTGGGCGTCGATCACCAAGCGCGTGGCGCAGTACATGGCGGCCTTCCTGATCATGTCGGGCCTGTTGAACGGCGTGTTCGCCGCCCTGGACGCGATGCTGTTCTACGTGTTCTTCGAGGCGACGCTGATCCCGATGTTCATCATCATCGGCGTCTGGGGCGGGCCGAACCGCGTCTACGCGGCGCTCAAGTTCTTCCTGTACACGCTGCTCGGCTCGCTCCTCATGCTGGTCTCCTTCCTGTACCTGTACGACAAGTCCGGCGGCAGCTTCTCGATCCAGGACTGGTGGCGGCTGCCGCTGCCGCTCGGGGTGCAGATCCTGCTGTTCTTCGGCTTCCTGCTCGGCTTCGCGGTCAAGGTACCGATGTGGCCGGTGCACACCTGGCTGCCGGACGCGCACGTCGAGGCGCCGACCGGCGGCTCGGTGATCCTGGCGGCGATCATGCTGAAGATGGGCGGCTACGGCTTCCTGCGCTTCAGCCTGCCGATGTTCCCGGTGGCCAGCCACCTGCTTGGCCCGCTGGTGTTCTGGATGTCGGCCATCGCCATCGTCTACACCTCGCTGGTGGCGCTGGTGCAGGAGGACATGAAGAAGCTGATCGCCTATTCGTCGGTCGCCCACATGGGCTTCGTGACGATGGGCCTGTTCTCGCTCGATGCGCAGGGCGTGCAGGGCGCGGTGTTCCAGATGGTGAGCCACGGGCTCGTTTCGGGCGCGCTGTTCCTGTGCGTGGGCGTCGTCTACGACCGCATGCACACGCGCGAGATCTCGGCCTACGGCGGCCTCGCCAGGCGGATGCCGCTCTACGCCTTCGCGCTGATGCTGTTCACGATGGCCAACGTCGGCCTGCCGGGCACGTCGGGCTTCGTGGGCGAGTTCCTGACCCTGATCGGCGCCTTCGCGGCGTCGACCTGGGTGGCGCTGGGCGCCACGACCGGCGTCATCCTGTCGGCCGCCTACGCCCTGTGGCTCTACCGGCGCGTCGCCTTCGGCGCGCTCGACAAGCCGTCGCTGGCCGCCATCGCCGACCTCGAACCGCGCGAGGTTCTCGTGCTGGCGCCGCTGGCGCTGCTCGTGGTGTACTACGGCGTCCATCCGCAGCCGATCCTCGACGCCAGCCAGGCGTCGGTGGACGCGCTGCTGCGCGGCGTCGGCGCCGCGCTCGCCTCGGCGGCCAAGGCCGCCGCCTACGCGCAGCTGTGAGGCGAACGCAATGATGCCGACCTTCTTCCCGCTCGCTTCGCTCGCCCCCGAGCTGCTGATCGCCCTGGCGGCGCTCGGGCTGCTGCTGCTGGGCGCCTGGCGGGGCGAACGCGCCGCCTGGATCGTCGCCGAGGCGGCGATCGCCGCGCTCGGGATCGCCGCGGTGATGCTGGTCATGCGCAAGGGCGGCGTCGGCGCGCGCACGTTCTTCCACGGCGCCTTCGTCGACGACGCGTTCGCCCGCTTCATGCAGGCGCTTTCGCTGGTGGGCGGCGCCGTCTCGCTTCTGCTGTCGTTCGACTGGATGCGCCGGCGCGGCATCGGCGCCTTCGAATATCCGGTGCTGGTGCTGCTCGCCACGCTGGGCATGATGGTGCTCGCGGCGGCCGGCGACCTGATCGCGCTCTACGTCGGGCTCGAGCTGATGTCGCTGGCGCTCTACGTGGCGGCCGCCTTCGACCGCGACGACGGCCGCGCGACCGAAGCCGGCCTGAAGTATTTCATGCTGGGCGCGCTGTCGTCGGGCATGTTGCTCTACGGCGCCTCGCTGATCTACGGCTTCGCCGGTTCCACCGCCTTCGACGACATCGCGCGCGCGGCGCAGGGCCACGTGTCGCTTGGGCTGGCGTTCGGCGTCGCGTTCCTGCTGGCGGGCTTGGCGTTCAAGATCTCCGCGGCGCCGTTCCACATGTGGACGCCCGACGTCTACGAGGGCGCGCCCACGCCCGTCACCGCCTTCTTCGCCTCCGCGCCCAAGATGGCGGCGATGGCCGCGCTGGTGCGCGTGACGACGACCGCGTTCCCCGGCGCGGCGGCCGATTGGCGGCAGATCGTCGTGTTCGTGTCCATCCTGTCGATGGCGATCGGCGGCTTCGGCGCGCTCGGCCAGCGCAACTTCAAGCGGCTGATGGCCTATTCCTCGATCGGCCACATGGGCTTCGCGCTGGTGGGGCTGGCGGCCGGTTCGCAGGCGGGCGTGCAGGGCGTGCTCGTCTACATGGCGATCTACCTCGCCATGACGCTGGGCACGTTCGCGGCGATCCTGCTGATGCGGCGCGGCGGCGCCTATGTCGAGTCGATCGACGACCTCGCCGGCCTGTCGAAGACCGATCCTGCGACCGCGACCTTCCTGACGTTGCTGATGTTCTCGCTGGCCGGCGTGCCGCCGCTGGCCGGCTTCTTCGCCAAGTATTACGTGTTCACCGCCGCGATCCAAGCGGGCCTGTTCTCGCTGGCGACGGTCGGCGTGCTGCTCAGCGTGGTGTCGGCGGTCTATTACCTGCGCATCGTCAAGCTGATGTGGTTCGACGAACCGAAGGCGGCGTTCGACGCCGGCGCCCGCGCGCCGCGCTGGACGCTGGCTTTGGCGACCGCGGTCGTGGGCCTGTTCTTCCTCCTCCCGGCGCCGCTGGTCGACGCCGCGCTCGCCGCCGCGCGCGCGCTGTTGCCGGCGTGAGGGTCCGCCGCCACGAGGTCCTGGATTCCACGAGCGACGAGGCCTTCCGCCTCGCGCAGGCCGGCGAACGCGGGCCGATCTGGGTCGTGGCGACCGAGCAGGCCGGCGGGCGGGGTCGGCGCGGCCGCGCTTGGGCCTCGCCGCCGGGCAATCTTTACGCGACGCTTCTGCTGACCGATCCCGGCCCGCGCGCCCGCCTGCACGAGCTCGGCTTCGTGGCGGGCGTCGCGCTCGCCGACGCGCTGGCCGAGGTCGCGCCGGGCGCCGACGTCGGGTTGAAATGGCCCAACGACGGCATGATCGGGCCGGCCAAGGCGGCCGGCATCCTAGTCGAGGCGACCGAGTTCGGCGGCGGCGGCGGCGGCGGGGCGACCGCCTGCGCGATCGGGATCGGCGTCAACGTGGCCTCGCACCCCTCGGGCCTCGCCTATCCCGCGACCTGCCTCGCCGCGCATGCGCGCGCGCCTCGCGTGGAGGCCACCTTCGGGGCGCTCGCGACGGCCTTGGACGCGCGCCTCGCGCAATGGCGCGGCGGCGAAGGTTTTTCGGCGATCCGCGACGCGTGGCTCGGCCGCGCGCGCGGGCTCGGCCGGCCGATCCGCGTCGAAACCGCGAAGGGCGCGCTCGAAGGCGCGTTCGCGGGGCTCGACGCGACGGGGCGATTGTTGGTGGCCGACGGCGACGGCGAGAGCGCCGTCGAGTCGGGTGACGTGTTCATCGCCGCGGATTTCGTCCGCGCGCGGATTTCCGAGGATGTGGGGACTTGATGGAAGCGGACGGAAACGAAATGGTCTTCGCGGCCCTCGGCGGGCTGGGCGAGATCGGCATGAATTGCGCGATCTACGGCTTCGGGCCTCCCAAGCGCCGCAAATGGCTGATGGTCGACCTCGGCGTCTCGTTCGCCGGCGAGGACCTGCCGGGCGTGGACCTGATCCTGCCCGACGTGTCCTTCGTCGAACGCATCCGCAAGGACCTCGTGGGCATCGTGCTCACCCACGCCCACGAGGACCATTTCGGCGCCGTCGCCGACCTGTGGCCGAAGCTGGGCGCGGCCGTCTACGCCACTCCCTTCGCCGCCAGCCTGCTGGAGGCGCGGCGACTGTCGGAGCCCGGCGCGCCGAAGGTCCCGATCAAGCTGGTGCGGGCGGGAGAGACCCACGACATCGGGCCGTTCTCGGTCGAGTTCATATCGGTCGCCCATTCGATCCCCGAGAGTTGCGCGCTGGCGATCCGCACGCCGGCGGGGCTCGTCGTGCACACCGGCGATTGGAAGATCGACGAGACGCCGGTGCTGGGCGCGCCCACCGACGGCGCACGGCTCGCCGCGCTCGGCGCCGAGGGCGTCGACGCGCTGATCTGCGATTCCACCAACGTGCTGCGCGAAGGATCGAGCCCGTCGGAGACCGAGGTCGCCGCGACGCTGAAGCGGCTCGTGGCGGACGCCAAGGGCAGGGTGGCGGTGACGACCTTCGCCTCCAACGTCGCGCGCGTGCGCGCGGCGGCCGAGGCGGCGGTGGCCGCGGGCCGGCAGGTGGTGATCGCCGGCCGCGCCATGGAGCGCGTGGTGACGGTGGCCCGCGAGCTCGGCATGCTCGACGGCCTGCCGGCGTTCCTCGGCTTCGACGCGCTCGACCGCTTGGCGCGCGAGCGCACGCTGCTGCTGCTCACCGGCAGCCAGGGCGAGCCGCGCGCGGCGCTCGCCCGCGTCGCGGAAGGCTCGCATCCCGCCGCCAGGCTCGAGAACGGCGACACGCTCATCATGTCGTCGCGCGCCATTCCCGGCAACGAGAAGGCGGTGTCGAAGATCGTCAACGCGTTGGTCGAGCGCGGCGTGAAGGTGCTGACCGACCGCGACGCGCTGGTGCACGTGTCGGGCCATCCGCGCCGCGACGAAATGGCGAAGATGTACGACTGGACGAGGCCGCGCGCCGCCGTGCCCGCGCACGGCGAGGCGCTGCACCTGGCGGTCCACGCGGAATTCGCGCGCGGCCGGGGCGTCGGCAACGTGCTGGTGGCGCGCGACGGCGACCTCGTGCGCCTCGCGCCGGGCCCCGCCGCGGTGATCGACGAGGTGAAGCACGGCCTGCTCTACAAGGACGGCGACACGCTGGTTCCCGCCGGCGATCCGGCGGTCGGCGACCGGCGCAAGCTGGCCTTCGCCGGCGTGGTGTCGATCGCGCTGGCGGTCGGCCGCGGCGGCACGATGGCGGGCGACCCCGACGTCACTTACGCCGGCCTGCCCGCCAAGGGCCGAGACGGGCGGGCGATCGACGAGACGATCGACGAGGCGCTGTTCTCGACCTTCGAGGGGCTGTCGGCGCGCAAGCGCTCGGACGCCGACGCGGTCGCCCAGGCGATCGAGCGCGCGGTGCGCGGGGCGGTCGGCGCGGCCTGGGGCAAGAAGCCGGTCGTCCACGTCCTCGTGCTCGAAGTCTAAGGTGCTGGGGCGGCTGAACCACGTGGCGATCGCCGCGCCCGACGCGGTCGCCGCCGGCCGCGTCTATTCGGAGGGCGCGGGCGCGGAGGTTTCCGCACCCGTCGACCTGCCCGAACACGGCGTGCGCGTCGTGTTCGTCTCGCTGCCCAACGCCAAGGTCGAGCTGCTGGAACCGCTGGGCGCGGAGAGCCCGATCGCCAAGTTCCTCGTCAGGAATCCGCAGGGCGGCCTGCACCACGTCTGCTACGAGGTCGCCGATCTCGTCGCCGCGCGCGACCGGCTGGTGGCGCAGGGCGCCGTCCCGGTCGGCGACGGCACGCCGAAGATCGGCGCGCACGGCAAGCCGGTGCTGTTCTTCAAGCCGACGGGCTTCTCCGGCGTGCTGACGGAGCTCGAACAGGCCTGAGGGCCGCGGCATCGCGGCATTTGCCCGGCCGCGCCGCAGGGCGTAGGAGCGGCGCGCAAGCGGACGAGACGCCCATGTCCTGGCCACTCATCAGCGCGACCTATTTCACGACATGGTGGATCGTGCTGTTCGCCGTGCTGCCGTTCGGCGTGCGCTCGCAGCACGAAGCGGGCGAGACGCCGGCGCCCGGCGTCGATCCCGGCGCGCCGGTCGCCCCGCTGCTGTTGAAGAA
>JAGWKJ010000414.1 GCA_028865375.1 Hyphomicrobiales bacterium
GGCCGCCCAGTCGGGCGAGCGGTAGCTCCACCACGTGTAGAGCTTCTCCGCGTCCGGCCTGAAGCGGCGCAGCGCGTCGACCCAGCCGCCGGCCGCCCGCGCCGCCTCGAACTTGCCGACTTCGACCGGCGTATGGCTGACGACGTTCAGCAGCGCCTTGTGGCTCCAGACGTCGTGCTCCAGCGGGGCGACGTTGAGGTCGCCCACCAGCATCCGACGGCCGCGCCCGAACCCGCCGTCGCGGCCGGCCGCCGCCATCTCGTCGACGAAGTCGAGCTTGTGCGCGAACTTGTCGTTCGCCTCCCGGTCCGGTTCGTCGCCGCCGGCCGGCACGTAGAGATTGTGCAGCCGGAACGGCTCGCCCGTGCGCGGCGACACGACGGCGGACACGTGGCGCGCGTCGCCTTTTCCGCAGAAGTCGCGGCGCGCCGGCTCCGACAGCTTCAGCTTCGAGAGGATGGCGACGCCGTGGTAGCCCTTCTGGCCGTGGATCGCGGCATGGGGGTAGCCGAGCTCGCGGAAGGCGGCGAGCGGGAACTCCGCGTCGCGCACCTTGGTTTCCTGCAGGCACAGGACGTGCGGCTTCCGCTCGGCGAGGAAGCGGGCGACGAGGTCGATCCGCAGCCTGACCGAATTGATGTTCCACGTCGCGACGCTGACGCGCACGGCCCCCTCCCCCGATCCGGAATCAGTCCTTGGCGCGTTCCGAATAAGTGCCGTCCTCGGTCAGCACGACGATCCGGGTTCCCGGCGAGATGTGCGGGGGCACCATGACGCGCGCGCCGTTCGACATGATGGCGGGCTTGTAGGAGGAGGACGCCGTCTGTCCCTTCATCGCCGGCTCGGTCTCGGCGACCTCCAGCGTCACGCGCTGGGGCAGCTGGATGCCGACCGCCAATCCGTTGAACACGGACAGGATCACCTTCATGCCCTCGGTCAGCCAAACCTTCTGGTCGCCGAGCACCTCGTCGGGCACCATGATCTGTTCGAAGGTGTCGGCGTTCATGAAATGATTGCCGTCGCCGTCCGCGTAGAGATAGCTGAAGTCCATGTCCTCGACGAAGGCGCGCTCGACCTGCTCGGTCGTCTTGTAGCGCAGCGACACCTTCACCGCGTCCGAAAGGCGGCGCATGTCGATCTGCGTGGTGGGGGTGCCCTTGCCGGGGAAGAAACTCTCCGCCGTAAGGACGACGGCGAGGTTGCCGTCCTCGAGTTCGATGATGTTGCCCTTGCGGATCGAGCTTGCGATGACCTTCACGACGTGCCCTCTATGGCGGAAGCGGCGCAAAATAGCGATTTTCGCGGCGCGCGCCAGTGCCCGCGCGGCGCGACGAGAGGTGCGCGGGCGCACAGGCGGGGGCTATCGCAAGGCATTGGTTCGATGGCAGAAAGCGTCCGCATGGACCCGTTGCGACCGAATGCCCGCCGGACGGCCGATCCCGACGGCGTCAAACGCGGCATCATCGGCGCGCACGCCTTCTTCGACGGCCTGCCGGAATCCGACGTGGCGGCGGTCGCGGAGAAGTCGCGCTTCGAGTCGGTCGCGAGCGGCGAGATGCTGTTCGCCAAGGGCGATCCCGGGCTCGGCATGATCGCGGTCGTGTCGGGCACGGTCAGGATCGCGAGCCTCGCGTTGGACGGGCGCGAAGCGACGCTGAACACGATCGGCGCCGGGGA
Source organism: Hyphomicrobiales bacterium (assembly GCA_028865375.1). Lineage (GTDB taxonomy): Bacteria > Pseudomonadota > Alphaproteobacteria > Rhizobiales > Beijerinckiaceae > JAGWKJ01. Next base: position 1,678 of record JAGWKJ010000414.1, read on the forward strand.
GATCTTCGGCGAGATCGCGCTGCTCGACGGGCGGCCGCGCACCGCCTCGGCGATCGCGGTGGGGCCGTGCGACCTGCTGGTGCTGCGCCGCGACGACTTCATGCCCCTGATGCGCGAACGTCCCGCCATCG
>JAGWKJ010000415.1 GCA_028865375.1 Hyphomicrobiales bacterium
GCGATCTCGGCCGCGCGCTCGGCTGCCTCGGCCACGTGACGGCGCTGCGGCGCCTGCGCGTCGGCCCGTTCGACGAGGCGCGCGCGGTCGCGCTGGCTTCGATCGAAGGCGGCGCCGTCGGCGCGGAGGCGTTGCTTCCGGTCGTCGCGGGTCTCGCGTCGCTGCCGAGGTTCGACGTCGACCAGGCTGCCGCAGCCTCGTTGCGCCAGGGCCGGGCGATCTTTCCGCGCGGTCAAGGCGCGCCGGCGGCCGGCCCCGCCTGCGCGGTCCATGCCGGCGCGGCGGTCGCGATCGGCGAGACCGTCGATGGCGCGTTCCGGCCGACCCGGGTGTTCGCTCCGCCGCGCTGAGCCGTCAGCGCCGGGTTCGCTTCGCCGGCCGCGCCTTTTTTGCGCCCGTCTTCTTGCCCGTCTTCTTGGCGGCCGCCTTCACCGCCGCCTTGCGCGCCACCGGCTTCGCGCGGCCACGCTTGGGCGCCGCCGCCTTTTTCGCGGGCTTCTTCGCCGCCGCCTTGGACGGGGCGTTGGAAGCCGCCTTCTTGGCGGATTTTTTCGCGGCCTTGGCCGGCGCCCGCCGCGCGGCGCCCGCCGCCGTTTTGGCGGCCGCCCGCGGGACGCCCGGCGCGGCGCGCAACGCCTGCCAGACGGCGAACGGCGTCGCCGGCATGTCGATCGACGTCACGCCGGCGCCGCGCCACAGCGCGTCGGCGACCGCGTTCATCACCGCCGGGCTGGAGCCGATCGAGCCGGCCTCGCCCGCGCCCTTGAGGCCGAACGGATTGGTCGTGGAGGGCACGTTGCGCAGGTGGAAGTCGAAGCTCGGCGCGTCGTCGGCGCGCGGCATCGCGTAGTCCATGAAGCTGGCCGACAGCAGCTGGCCGTCTTCCGAATAGACCGCCTTCTCCATCAGCGCCTGGCCGAGCCCCTGCACGATGCCGCCGTGCACTTGGCCCGCCAGCAGCATCGGGTTCAGCGTCGCGCCGAAGTCGTCGACGACGGTGTAGCGCGCGATCGACGTCACGCCCGTCTCCGGGTCGATCTCGACCTCGACCGCGTGCGTGCCGTTTGGATAGGTCGCGTCGGGCGGCGTGAACTCCGCGGCGCCGACCAGCTTCGCCGGCGTCGCCGCCTTCGAGCGCGCGAGCCGCGCGAAGTCCACCGCGCGGTCGGTGCCCGCCACGCGCACGCGCCCGTCGGCGATCTCCAGGTCGGTCACGGCGGCCTCGAGCTCCTCCGAGGCGATCTCCTTCAGCGAGGTCGCGAGCTTCTCGGAGGCGCGCAGGACCATCGCCGCCCCCACCGGGATCGAGCGCGAGCCGCCCGTGCCGTGGCCCGTCTTCACGCGGTCGGTGTCGCCTTGGACGACGCGGATGCGCTCCAGCGGCACGTCGAACCATTGCGAGGCCGCCTGCGCATAGGCCGTCTCGTGGCCCTGGCCGTTGGATTGAGTTCCCACCAGCACCGTGAATCCGCCGTCGGGATCGAGCGTCACCGAGCCCGCCTCGCCGTCGCCCCAAGCCGTGCATTCGACGTAGCTGGCGATGCCGAAGCCGCGCAGCTTGCCGCGCTTGGCCGCGTCGGCGACGCGCTTCTCGAAGCCCTCGCGGTCGGCGCGTTCGAGGCAGGCGCGCATCGCGCCCTCGAAATCGCCGACGTCGTAGTCGCGATCGGTCAGGGTGTGGAACGGCATCTGCGCCGGCTTGATGAAGTTGCGGGCGCGGATTTCGGCCGGGTCGAGCCCCATCTCGCGCGCGCAGAGGTCAACCAGCCGCTCGAGCACATAGGCCGCCTCGGGGCGACCGGCGCCG
>JAGWKJ010000086.1 GCA_028865375.1 Hyphomicrobiales bacterium
TCCTTCCTGATCTTCTTGCCCATGGCGCGGCGCAACAGATCGGCTTCGCCGAGCGAATAGCCGGCCAGGATCTGCGCCGCCTGCATCACCTGTTCCTGGTAGACGATGACGCCGAAGGTCTCGCGCAGCACCGGCTCGACGTCCGGATGAATGTATTCGGGCGCCTCGCGGCCGAGCTTGCGCGCGCAATAGACCGGGATGTTGGCCATCGGGCCCGGGCGATAGAGGGCGACCAGCGCGATCAGGTCCTCGAAGCGGTCGGCCTTCATGTCGACCAGCGCGCGCCTCATGCCCCCGCTTTCCACCTGGAAGACGCCGACCGTCTCGCCGCGGCCCAGCATCTCGTAGGTCTCCGGGTCGTCGAGCGGCAGGCGCGCGGGATCGACCGCCACGCCGCGGCGGGCGAGCAGGCGCACCGCGTTCTCGATCACGGTGAGCGTCTTCAGGCCGAGGAAGTCGAACTTCACGAGGCCCGCCTGTTCGACCCATTTCATGTTGAACTGCGTGGCGGGGATTTCGGACTTGGGGTCGCGATAGAGCGGCACCAGCTCTTCGAGCGGCCGGTCGCCGATGACGAGGCCCGCCGCATGCGTCGAGGCGTTGGAATGCAGGCCCTCGAGCGACTGGGCGATCCGCAGCATGCGCGCGACGCGGGGGTCCTCCTGCGCCGCCTCGCGCAGCCGCGGTTCGCCGGCGATCGCCTCCTTCAGCGTGACCGGCTTGGCGGGGTTCTGGGGCACCAGCTTGGCGAGGCGGTCGACCTGGCCCAGCGGCATTTCGAGCGCGCGGCCGACGTTGCGCAGGACGCCGCGCGCCAGGAACGAGCCGAAGGTGATGATCTGCGCCACCCGGTCGGCGCCGTAGCGCGCGCGCACGTAGGCGATCGCCTCGTCGCGCCTCGTCTGGCAGAAGTCGACGTCGAAGTCGGGCATCGACACGCGCTCGGGATTGAGGAAGCGCTCGAACAGCAGCGCGAAGCGCAGTGGGTCGAGATCCGTGATCTTGAGCGCATAGGCGACCAGCGAGCCCGCGCCCGAGCCGCGGCCCGGGCCGACCGGGATGCCGGCGCGCTTCGCGTGGACGATGAAGTCGGCCACGATCAGGAAATAGCCGGGAAAGTCCATCTTGGCGATCACGTCGAGCTCGAACTCGAGCCGGCGCGCATAGTCTTCGGGCGCATGGCCCGCCGCGGGGCCGGTTTCGGCCAGACGTTCGGCGAGGCCGGCGCGGGCATGCGCGCGCAGCGTCCCGGCCTCGTCGGCGCCGGGGTTTTCGGGATCGACGAAGCGCGGCAGGATCGGCTTGCGGGTGGCGACCTTGAACGCGCAGCCCAGCGCCAACGCGACCGAATTGTCCGCCGCCTCCGGCAGGTCCGCGAACGTCTCGCGCATCGCGGCGCGGGTCTTGAAGCGATGCTCGGGCGTCAGCCGGCGCCGCTTGGCGTCGCCCATCAGCGCGCCGTCGGCGATGCACAGCAGCGCGTCATGGGCCTCGTGGTCGGCGGCGGCGGCGAAATAGGGTTCGTTGGTCGCCACCGGCGCGAGGCCGCGGCCGCGCGCCAAGCCAAGCAGCGCCGGCTCCACGCGCCGCTCGGACTCGAGGCCGTGACGCTGGATTTCGACGTGCAGGTTCTCGCCGAAAGCGCCGAGCAGCGCCTCGAGCCTCGACGCCGCCAGCTCCGGCCGGCCCGCGGCGAGCGCGCGATCCAAGGGACCGGCCGGTCCGCCCGTGAGCGCGACCACGCCGCCGAGATCGCCGAAGCGGTCGAGCCGCACGTGCGCGAGATCTCCCGGCGCCGGATCGAGCCAGGCGCGCGACACGATCCGCATCAGGTTGGAATAGCCCAGCGCGTCGCGCGCCAGCAACACGATGCGTCCACGCGCGCCCAGGCCGCCGCGCGGACTGCCGATGCCGACCTGCGCGCCGGTCGCCTCGGCGTCGCCGAAGTCGGTCGTCACCGTCGTCCCGATGATCGGCTGGATGCCGGCCTTGGCCGCCTTCTCGGAGAATTCGAGCGCGCCGAACAGGTTGTCGGCGTCGGTCAGCGCCAGCGCCGGCTGGGAATCCGCCGCCGCCAGCTTGACCAGCGTCTCGACCTTCAACGCGCCTTCGCGCAGCGAATAGGTCGAGCGGACGTTCAGATGGACGAAACCGACGCTCCGGACCAGGTTCGACACGTCGTTCTCCGTCGCTGGGCCGGCGGCGCCGGGCCGCCCGATTCCGTCATGGCAGATCGTCGTGGTCCTCGTCGCGCGCTTCGTCCGCCCTGTCCACAGGCGGGCTCACGCGCCCGTGAAACCCATCGAGAACACCGCGATCATGGCGAGGAAAAACGACAGCGCGGTCAATTCGCCGATGTCTTGCAGGATGATACGCAGCATGGACGCCTCCATCGAATGGCGCGACCATATGTTCTTTGTTTGTTCGCGTCAAGTTGTTTTTTTGTTCTAGTCGTCGATGAGGCTTGCGCTCCGTGCGCCAGCGCACCGCGGGCAGCCGCTGGTGCTGCCATGAAGGGCGAACGAGCGGCGATTTCCGTTCAACGCCCGCCGCCAAAGGATAAGACAATGGCCTCGTTTCTCCATCTCCCGCACTTGTCGCTCGTCGTCGCCGCAGCCGGCCGCTTGGTTCGCGCGCCTCGCCCCGTCGGGACGCCCGCTCGCACGGCGAAGTCGCCGCCCGCCCCGGCCGCGCCCCGCCCTTGCGTCGAGGCCGGCTGGCGCGCGTGCTTGGACAATTGCCCGCCCGGCGCCTGAAGGCCCACGCGACTTCAGAAGCCGCAGCCGGCGTCGCTGTTGAAGAACGACATTCGTCGTCCGCCGTGATCGAAGCAGCCGTTTCGCCAAAGGCCCGAGTACCGTTGGCCGTTCTTGGCGGTCAGCGTGCCCTGCCCGTTGGGTCGGTTGTCGACGAAACGGCCGACGAAATGGCCCTTCCAGTCGTCGGCCACGCCTTGACCGTTCGACTTGCCGCCGACCATGTCGATGCGGTCGGTCTCGTAGACCTTGCCGCTGGACGACCAACGCAGCAGGCCATGGCCTTGGGCGAAGCCGCGCACGCAGCGACCTTGCCATTGGACGTGATCGTCGGCCTGGGGATAATTGTTCCACACCCGACAGCCGGTCTTGGAATCGGCGGTCCAGCCGGGCGGCAAGGTCTGGGCCGCCGCGATGCGCGGCGCGGACGCCAAGATCGACATCAACCCGGCGCCGAGGACGAAAGCGCGATCCCAAACCATGTGACTCTCCAAGTCAAGGCATTGACCCAACGAGACTATCGAAGGGACCGGCGAACGTCGAGTTGCGATGCCCGCATCATCGCACCGGCCGGCGCAAGCGTTCGATGGCCGCCGCCGTGGCGCGCGCGAGAAAACCGTCGACGGCCGACGCCTTGTCGCCGGTCGCCAGGATCGTCGAGACGGTCGCCACCGCCGCCGTGAAGCCCTCGTCGCGCCAATGGCCGACCGGCCCGAGGTCCGGCAATCCGACGATGGAACGGGCCGGGTAGAGCGAGACGTAGAAATAGGGCTCGTCGTAGTAATGGTCCCCCGGCGTGAAGCCGGCGCCGACATAGGCCGTTTCGGTGCCGACGGCGAAGGACGCTTGCGTCGCCAGGTCGAAATGATGCGGCCAGCACCGCGGCGCCGGGGCATCGAGCCCATGGCCGATCAGCGCCGCGCGGGCGCCCTCGATCCGGCGCGCGCCGAAATCGAACCAACGCGCCAGCGCGTCGAACGCGTCGTCGAGATCGCCGCCGTAGCGGCCTCCGCTCGCGAAACCATCGTCGGCCATTTCATAGGGCGGCGGTGCGTCGAGCCGCGAAGCGTCGAGGCCAAGCGCGGCGACGACGCGGCCGAACCGCTCGCGCACGCCGGCGTCGTCGAGACCTTGCAAGGCCATGGGCGCGACCCGGCCGACCGTGAGCGCGAGCGGCGCGATCGTCAACGCGAAACGTCGGTTCGCGATCGGATGCGTCGTCAGCGCGCGCGTCGCGCCGTCCCAGCCGAGATTGGTCTGGCCGTCGTCGTCGCGCGCCGGCAAATACGACCGCGCGGCGCGCGCCAGCCATTGGGCGGCGCAATGGGCTTGCACGCGCGCCTCGCGCAGTCGGGCGGGATCGACGGCGACGGGATCGGGCGACATGGCGGGCTCCTGGGGCGGCGGTTCGGCGCTCATCCATAGGGCGTCGCATGCCGCGCCCGAAGCGCCGCGCGCTCCCGGCGGTTTCACGATCGCGTGGGCGGCCTTGACCGTCCCCGCCGCCGGACACCTTATCCCGACCGGGACGACGGCGGCATGGCGAGGGGCGCGCAATGGAGGGACGCGAGGACTGGGTCGACGTCGGTTCGCTCGACGAGATTCGCGCCGCGGGGTTGAAGCCCGTGACCGCACGCGGAACGGCGCTGGCGGTGTCCTGTCGCGGGGGAGCGATCGGCGCGGTCTCGAACGCCTGCAACCACGTCGGCGGACCGCTGGGCGAAGGCAGGCTCGAGGGCGACTACGTCGTGTGCCCGTGGCACCAATGGAAGTTCCATCGCGTCACCGGCGCCGGCGAACCGGGCTTCGAGGACGATCGCGTGCCGGCCTTTCCCGCCAAGATCGCCGACGGCCGCGTGCTGGTCGACGTCGCGCATCTCACCAAGCGCAGCAAGGCGCCGCACCCGCCCCATCCGCTCGCCCGCGAGATCGTGCGCGCGCCGGGGCCGTTGCGGTTGGCGGGCATTTCGACGACCGCGATGGACCGCGCGAATCCGCGCTTCTCCGGCTCCGACCATCTGCTGGGGCACGCGCTGAAGGAAGCGGAAAGCCTCGGCGCGCAGACGCGGACCATCGCCCTCGACGAACTCAAGTTCCGCAACTGCGAGGGCTTCTATTCCAAGTCCGCGCGCGCCTGCACGTGGCCCTGCTCGATCACGCAGATGGATTCGGCCGACGAGATGGAGCGCGTCTACGAAGCGCTCGTGCATTGGGCGGACGCGGTCATCGTCGCCACGCCGATCCGCTGGGGCGCCGCGTCCTCGCTCTATTTCAAGATGGCCGAGCGGCTGAACTGCGTGCAAAACGCGGTGACGATCAAGGACCGGGTGCTGATCCGCAACAAGGTCGCGGGCTTCATCGTGGTGGGCGGACAGGACAACATCCAGTCGGTCGCGGGCCAGATGCTCGGCTTCTTCGCCGAGCTCGGGTTCCTGTTCCCGCAATTTCCCTATGTCGCGCATTCGCGCGGCTGGTCGCACGAGGACATGGAGCGCAACGTCGAGATCGTGCGCGACTCCGAAGAACTCGCCGAGGGCGCTCGGATGCTCGCCAAGCGCTGCCTCGACCTCGCCGGCCGGTTGGTCGTGGCCGACCCGGCCACCGTGATCGAGCGCGGCGGACGCAAGGCCCATTCGGTGATGCCGACCGCGAAATCGTATGGGGCGGACTGAGAACGCGCGCCGGGGAACCGCGTCCCGCGTGGGTTGAACCCGGACACCGCGCTTCGCAAACCGCCATCCTGCGCTATGATGGCCCCAGGCGGCCGTTCCGCCGGGGAAATCCATGTCCGGGTCCAACGGCCACGAGCGCCGGTTCGAGCGCCTCGCCTTCGTCGCATCCGGAACGCCCGAAGCGGAAGCCGCCCGGCTCAAGCTGGTCGAGCGTTACGGCGACGCGCCGCCGCAGGACGCCGAGGTCGTGGTCGCGCTGGGCGGCGACGGCCTGATGCTCCAGACCCTGCACCGCTTCATGGGGCTGTCGAAGCCGATCTACGGCATGAACCGCGGATCGGTCGGCTTCCTGATGAACGCCTGGCGCGAGACCGGCTTGCGCAAGCGCCTGGCCGCGGCCAAGCGCTCGGTCGTCCATCCGCTGGTCATGCGCGCCACCGACGTGCGCGGAGCGGTTTCGACCGCCCGCGCGATCAACGAAGTGTCGTTGCTGCGCCAGACCTACCAAGCGGCGAAGCTGCGCATCCTGGTCGACGGCGTGGTGCGGATGCCCGAACTGATCGCCGACGGCGCGTTGGTGGCCACCCCCGCCGGCTCGACCGCCTACAACCTCTCGGCCAACGGCCCGATCCTGCCGCTCGACGCGACCCTGATGGCGCTGACGCCGATCTCGGCCTTCCGGCCGCGGCGCTGGCGCGGCGCTCTGCTGCCCGACCACGCCCGCGTCGCGTTCGAGATCATCGAGCCAGGGCGGCGCGCGGTTGCGGCGGTCGCCGACCACGCGGAAACGCGCGACGTCGCCCAGGTCGAGATCTGGATGGACCACGACACCGGGCTCGAACTCCTCAACGACCCGGGTCATTCGCTCGACGAGCGCATCCTGCGCGAGCAATTCGGCTGACGCGCGGCCGACCTGCGCGCCGCCGCTTGCCCGCGCCGGCGACGCGCGCTTAACTCGCGCCGTCCAGCGGGGAGACCATGGCCGCCAAACCGATCCGCCTCGGCGTCAACGTCGACCACGTCGCCACGCTCCGCAACGCGCGCGGCGGCGCCCTGCCCGATCCCGTGCGCGCCGCCGCGCTGGCGATCGAAGCGGGCGCCGACGGCATCACCGCGCACCTGCGCGAGGACCGCCGCCACATCCGCGACGACGACATGCACCGCCTGAAGGCGCGCATATCCAAGCCGCTCAATTTCGAGATGGCGGCGACCGAGCCGATGCTCGACGTGGCGCTGGCGGTGCGTCCGCACGCCGCCTGCCTCGTGCCCGAGAAGCGCACCGAACGGACGACCGAGGGCGGTCTCGACGTCTTGGGCGGCCACGACCGCCTGCGGCCTTTCGTCTCCGAACTGACGCGCGGCGGCGTGCGGGTGTCGCTGTTCGTCGAGCCGTCCGCCGAGGCGATGGAGGCCGCCAGATCCATCGGCGCGCCGGTGGTCGAGTTGCACGCCGGCGCTTGGGCCCACGCGCGCGAGACCGGCGAGAACGGTCGCGCCCAACACGAGTTCCAGCGCATCAAGGACGCCGCGCGCAAGGCCCATGCGCTGGGTCTCGAATGCCACGCGGGCCACGGCATCGACTACGACATGGCCCGCGAGGTCGCCGCCCTGGCGCAGGTGGTCGAGCTCAATATCGGCCATTTCCTCGTCGCCGAGGCGGTGTTCGTCGGCCTCGGCCAGGCGATCCGCGAGATGCGCGCGGCGATGGACGAGGGGCGCCGCCATGCCCATTGAGGCGGCATGATCGTCGGGATCGGTTCCGACCTCTGCGACATCCGTCGCGTCGAGGAGACGCTGACGCGCTTCGGCGAGCGCTTCGCGCGCCGCTGCTTCACGGAGATCGAGCGGGCGAAATCGGACCGGCGGGCCAACCGCGCCGCCTCCTATGCCAAGCGCTTCGCCGCCAAGGAGGCCTGCGCCAAGGCGCTGGGCACCGGCCTGTCGCGCGGCGTGTTCTGGTCGGACATGGGCGTCGTCAACCTGCCCTCGGGCGCGCCCACGATGCGGTTGACCGGCGGCGCGGCGGCGCGGCTGGCGGCCATCGTTCCCGCCGGCCACGTCCCGCGCGTCCACCTCACGATCACCGACGACCATCCCTGGGCGCAGGCCTTCGTCGTCATCGAGGCGCTGCCGGCGGCCGGCGGCTAGAAGTCCCAGCGTCCCGCCGGCGATTTCACGAAATCGACGAACGCGCGCAGCGGCGGCGGCACGAGGTGGCGGCCGGAAAAATAGAGGAACGGGCCGTCGAAGCGCGGCCACCAATCCTCCAGCACAGGCGCGAGTTCGCCGCGCTCGAAATGCGGTCGAAGCCAGTCTTCGAACAGGTGGACGACGCCCACGCCCGCGATCGCCGACCGCACCGCCAGCTCCGAACCGCCGCCGGCCTGCACGAGCAGCGGACCGGCGGGATCGACGAGGACGGTCTCGCCGCCGCGCTCGAATTCCCATGGTCTCCCGCGTGCGATCCCGAAGCGGCTGCGCAGGCAGGCGTGCCGGGCGAGGTCCCGCGGATGCTCCGGGACGCCCGCGCCCGCAAGATAGGCCGGACTGGCGGCCGCGGCGAAGCGTTGGCGGCGCGGCCCGACCGGGACGGCGATCATGTCCTGTTCGAGCCGTTCCTCGTAGCGGATGCCGGCGTCGAAGCCGCCGGCGAGGATGTCCACGAAGGCCTCCTGCGTCGTCACTTCGACGACGACGCGCGGATGAGCGGCGAGGAAGGGCGGAAGGATTCGCGCCAGCACCAGCCGCGCGGCGCTCTCCGGAACGTTGAGGCGCAACGTGCCGGCCGGCTCGTGGGCGAGCGTCCCGGCCTCGTCGAGCGCGCCTTCGACCTCCGCCAGCGCGGGAACGAGCCGCGACATCAGCCGACGGCCGGCTTCGGTCGCGGCGACGCTCCGCGTCGTGCGGTGCAACAAGCGAACGTCGAGACGCGCCTCCAGCCGGCGCACCGCCTCGCTGAGCCGCGACGCGCTCGTGCCGCCCTCTCGCGCGGCCTCGCGGAAGCCGCCGGCGCGGACGACGCCGAAAAAGGCCTGGACGTCGTCCAATTCGCCCATTGTTCGTTCTCCCGCACGGCCCGTCCCGATCGTGCCGGATTTTGGGCAGTGCCGGCAACGGCTAAGTTACGCGACATCCAAGGAGGTTCACATGGTCGGGATCGAGGACGCCGGACGGTTCAAGCTGGGCGACCGCATCGTGTCGCGCATGGGCTATGGCGCGATGCAGCTGGCGGGCAAGGGCGTGTTCGGCCCGCCGCGCGACCGCGCCGAGGCGGTGGCGGTGCTGCGCGATGACGTGGCGTCCGGCGTCGACCACATCGACACCAGCGATTTCTACGGACCCCACGTCACCAACGAGATCATTCGCGAGGCGCTG
>JAGWKJ010000416.1 GCA_028865375.1 Hyphomicrobiales bacterium
AACAGCACGACGAAGCCCATCGTCGCGATCACGATGGCGAAAGCGAGCGGCAACGCCTCGGCGGCGGCGGTCCACGGCGAGGGCGCGCGGCCGAAGCCGCCGGCGAGCCAGAACGCGGGCAACGCGGCAGCCATGCCGATGGCCGGCGTGGCGGCGAAGGCGAGCACGAAGGCGGCGACCTGCGCCGCCTTCGACGAGCGGGACACCGCCGGCCAAGCCGGGCGGTCGCCGGCGGGCGCCTTGGCCTTGAGGCGGGCGGGCGAGCCTTCCCAGATTTCGCCGGCGCCGACGCGGGCGCCCGAGGCGAGCGCGGTCACGTCCGCGATCTGCGCGCCGGCGCCCACGACGACGTCGCCCTCGATCACGGTCGCCGCGCCGACCGTCGCGTCCTCGCCGATCTCGACCTTGCCGATCACCAGCCAGCCGCCTTCGACCCGCGCGTTGGCGATGGTGATCTTGTGCGACAGCGTGGCGCGCGCGCCGATGGCGACGAGGTCGGGCGCGGCGATGGCGACGCCGCCGATCAGCGCGTCCTCGCCGATCCTCGCGCCGACCGCGCGCAGGTAGAGCCGCATCAGCGGCGTGCCCTGCATCCATTGCACGTGGGCCATCGATTCGAGTCGCTCGGCCAGCCACCAGCGGAAGTAATAGGCGCCCCACAGCGGGTGCCGGCCTGGTTTCACGCGGCCGAGCAGCGCCCATTTGGCGCCGATGGCGAACGCCGTCTCCGCCACGCTGGCCGCCAGATAGGTGGCCGTGACGAGCCCGAACGCCGCCGGCGCGGACAGGCCGGCTTGCGCCGCCTTCGCCATCGCCACCAGCACCGCGATCCATTGCGCGTTGACGAGCGCGAGCACGACCGGAATTGCCGCGGCCTGTCCCAGCCCGCACCAGAAGCGGCGCGCCAGCGGCGGCGGATCGAAGGCGAGATTGGCGTCGGGCGCGGCGGGGCGGGAACGGTCGAGATGGGCGGCCATCGCGCGCAGGTTGCGCAACGCGTAGACGTCTTGCAGGGTCAGGCGCGCCAGCGCCGGCGTCTCGCGCACGGCGCTGAGGAAGCGCGCCGCGATCAGCGAATGGCCGCCGAGTTCGGTGAAGAAATCGGCGCCGAAGGGGATCGCCTGCGGCGACAACGCGCGCTTGGCGGCGGCGAGCAGCGCCGCTTCGGTCGCGGTCCGCGGCGCCTCCTGCGCGTCTTCGTCCGACGCGGCGGCGAGCGGCCGCGCCTTCAGCGCCTTGCGGTCGATCTTGCCCGACGACAGCAGCGGCAGGTCGTCGATCGCCTCGAAGGCGGCCGGCACCATGTAGCCCGGCAGCGTCGCGAGCAGGCCGGCGCGCATCGTCTTGCGGTCGGGCTTGGCGCCCGCGCGCGGCTTGACGAAGGCGACGAGGCGCTGCGCGCCGTCGTCCTCGCGCACGACGACGGCGGCGGCGGCGATTCCCTCGAGCGCTGCCAGCCGCGCCTCGATCTCGCCGAGCTCGATGCGGAACCCGCGCAATTTCACCTGGTCGTCGATGCGGCCGTGGAACGCCAGCTCGCCGCCTTCCAGGGAGACCTCGTCGCCAGTGCGGTAGAGGATCGGATCGTTTCCGTCGGAGGCGAACGGATTGGCGACGAACTTCTCCGCCGTCAGGTCGGGCCGGCCAAGATAGCCGCGCGCGACGCCCGGGCCGCCGACGAGAAGTTCGCCGCGTGCGCCCCGCGCGACGGGACGCAGGTCGGCGTCGACGACATAGGCGGCGTAATTGGCGATCGGCGCGCCGATGGTCACGGCGCGGTCGGGCGAGACCTCGGAG
>JAGWKJ010000087.1 GCA_028865375.1 Hyphomicrobiales bacterium
GGGACAGGCTGGCGCATCCCGCCAGCGCGATCGCAGACGCCAACGCGGCGAGACGAACGAGCCGGCTCATCGCGCCTCGGGCGTCTCGACCTGCTCGGGCCAGGTCAGCGTCAGCTTGGGGCCGAAACGCGCGTCGAGGAGCCCACGCAGGCGCAGGCGGCGTCCGACCAAGTTCTGCAACGATCGCGAGGTCCAACCGAACATCCGCATCCGTTTGATCGAAACGACGGCCGACAGCGAACCTCTGGGGCCGAAATCCAGCCACCCGTTCCGCCGGCCGACGCCCGCCTTCGTCACCGCGCCCTCGACCACGGCGAAGCGTCCGTCGGCCTTCCGCAGCGCCGCGCCGTCGCGCGCGTCGATCACCGAATAAAGCGGATCGGCCCAAAGGCCAAGGCCGGCGCCCCGCGCGGAGGCCTCCGCGGCGAGCAAGGCGGCCATGCAATTCAGGGCGCCGGTCTCCGGTCGGGCGCGCGCATCGCCCAGACCGACGATTTCGGCGGCCAAAGGGCGGGGCGGATCGCCGAGGAATATCAAGGCCGGCACGCGGCCCCAGCGGTCCGCCTTGCCGCCGATGGCGCGGAATTGGATCGTCGCGCCTCCATAAGTGGCGTCGAGGTCGCGTCGGGCGGCGGCGAGGCGTGCGGAATCGGCGGGGCCGCGATCGGCCGGATCGAGGCCGAGCGGGCGCAACGTGCGACCGTCCGCCAGCACGGGTTCGAGACGGTCGCCGAAGCGCGCGATCACGCCCGTGACGGCGCCGCGCGCATCGCAGGCGGGGCCCGACGCGCCGCTCGCCGCGCCGTGCGACGCCAGCGCGGCGAGCGGCGCCAGGAGGATTGCGCGTGGGATGCGAACGGCCATCGGACGCTCAGCCTGCGGCTTGGCGCGGCCTCGATCAAGCGGACGGCACGCGGGCGGCGAGGCCCGCTGGGACGAACGTCAGCGTCAAGCGACGGGCAGGACGCCAGAAGGCCGCCAACAACAGCAACGAGGCGCCGACAGTCAGGCCGGCGAACGCGAAGGACAGCGAGGCCGCTCCGGCCGAATTGAAGGCTTGCGTCACGGCGATCACGAAATAGACCAAGGCCGAGGTCAGGAAGGCGCGACGGTCCAAGACCAGCGCGATCAAGCCGAGCGCCAGATAGGTCGCGATGGCGCCGGTCGCGGCCCCGGCCGCTCCCATATGATGCACGGGAGCCGCGGTCGCCGCGCCGAAGATGGGCGACGCCAAGTTTGCCGTCCAGCCGAACAACAGGCGGAAGATCGACTGCGTGATCAGGGGCGCGGCGACCAGATGCAGCCAGAAGGCGACGTCGGCCCGGCGTGTCAGGCGGAGCGGGTCGGAGAAGTCCCACCACAGCGCGAGCGCGAACAGGGCGAGGCCGGAAGCCGCCTCCGCGGCGTCGACGGCGCCCGGGCGCCAAGTCGACGAAACGAGGGACTCCGCCAGGATCGCCGCTGCGAGCGCCGTCGCACTCGCCGCGATCGCGACCGTGATCGGCAAGCGGAAGCGTCGCCAATGCGCGAAGCCGGCGACGAGCGCCACGACCGCGACGCCGACCGCGGTCGGCGCATCGCCCGCATTGCCGCCGGTCGCCATGGCGACGAACGCGCCGGTCGCGAAACTCGCGCCCACGATGAATCCGGCCGTCAGCACGATGCTCGTGAAGGCCAACCGCCGCCGTCTCGTGAAAAACTCGGCCAGCGCCCAGCTCTCGGCCGCGATCGCCGCCGCCGCGGGTCCGAGACGTTGCACCAACGCCGCGGTCGCCGCGAAGACCAAGCCGGTCGCGACCGCCACGAAGACGTCGTTGAACCCGGTGGCGAACCGGATCGCCTCGTCGTCGGCGACCGAATCGTCGCGCCGTTTGGCGACGAAGGCGCGGAACGCCGCGATGTCGGAAGATCGGAGGACGCCCGCGCCCGCCGCCGCGTCGAGGTCTTGGTCGTCGTAAGTCCCCGGCAATTGGCGCTCCCGCCGAAAGCCGGATTGAAGTCGTCGGCGACGGCCGGGTCAACCGGCCGGCCGGGCGTTCGCGCGGATCACACGCGGAATGTTCGGCATTCGAACCGGAAGGCAGGTCGCGAATCCCCGATTCGCGCCGGTCGGAATCGTTGAAGCGACGCGATTCGCAAGCTAATTTCCCTCGACGGCTGCGGTCGAAGCGGTCGAACGGATCCAGGAGGAACCTATGTCCAGAGCGATGGTCGCGGCCGCGATGGTCGCAGCCCTGACGGGTTTGGCGCACGCGGACATGCTCTCGGATCTCACGAATTCGATGGGCGCCAAGCCGAACGCGCCGCCGGCGGCGGGGCCGGCCAAGACGGAGGCGCCGACGCCCGCGGCGGCGGGCCAAGTCAGCGTCGATCCCGCCAATTACGATCGCCTGCGCCAGATCCTGTCCGGATATGGCCGGGTCGACGCCTTCACGGTCGCCAAGACCGGCCGCGCGACCGCCAAGATGACGACCGACGGCGAGGCTTATTTCTTCAACGTCGCCGGCGTCCGCGGAAAGCCCTGCGGCGGCAATTGCGACACCTACATCGACGTCTGCAATTCCAACTGGCGCAAACCGACCTTCGACGACCTGATCCAATGGGTCAACGTGCACTATTCCTACGTGGTCTGGTTCAAGGACGACGGCACCTGCCTTCACCTCGACCTGCCGACCTACGGCCAGCCGCTGACGGAAAAGAAGCTCGACAACGCTTTCCGCATCTGGCTCGGCGACTTCAAGGACCTGCGCGCCAAGTTCGCCGGCTGACGCGCGCCCCGCGCCCTTGCCGCCCGCGCCCGCCCATGGTAACGGCGCGCGGAAATTCCGCTCGTTCCGAGGGGTTCGGCGCCGCGTCGGCGCACGCCCGCGCTCGGAACCCCGACCGAGGCCGACATGAAGACCGACATTCACCCCGATTACCACATGATCAAGGTCGTCATGACGAACGGCCAGGAGTTCATGACGCGCTCGACGATGGGCAAGGAAGGCGACACGCTGAACCTCGACATCGACCCGAACACGCATCCGGCCTGGACCGGCGGCTCGCAGCAGCTGATGGACCGCGGTGGGCGCCTGTCGCGCTTCGCGTCGCGCTTCGGCAATCTTGGCGCCGCCAAGCCGAAGTGACGCGAGGGCGGCCGGGCGCGTTTGTCGCCGGCCGCCACATGCCCTATATCGAGGGCGCGAAGCTGCGGGGCCCGTGAGGACCATTCCCCGGGGCCTTATCGATCCTTTGGGAGCCGTCCCTGACCGGGCCCCTGGGCCCGGACACATGGCGCCCACCTACGTTGTAGGTTCCCGGGATCGACGTCCCACGGCTCATGCGGCTTCGCGCTTCGGCCTCCGCGCCGCGTCCCGGAGGCCCGCCTGACGACCGATCATGCCCATCCCGACCTCGCGGACGCCAAGCGTCGCCTGCGCCGCGATGCGCGCGCGCGCCGCGCCGCCGTCGATGCGCCGACGCGCGAGGCGCTGGGCGCCGCGTTGCTCGCCTTTGCCGACGGCTTGCCGCCGCCGGCGCCCGGCCGCGGCGCCGTCTCGCTCTATCGCGCCATCGGCGACGAGCCCGACCTTGACCCGCTGGCGGCGGCGCTCGCCGCGCGCGGCTGGCGTCTCGCGCTGCCGGCGATCGGCGCGTTGGCGACGCCGCTCGCCTTCCGCCGCTGGCGGCCGGGCGAGCCGCTGGTGCGCAATGCCAAGGGGCTCGACGAACCGCCGCAGGGTGCCGCCACGGTCGAACCCGACGTCGTGTTCGTGCCGTTGCTCGCCTTCGACGCGCGCGGCGCGCGGCTGGGCTATGGCGGCGGCTATTACGACGCGACGCTGCGCGCGTTGCGGGCGAAGAAGGGCGTCGCGGCGGTCGGCGTCGCCTTCGCCTGCGCGGAGGTCGCCGCGCTTCCCGAAGGGCCGGTCGACGAACGGCTCGACCGGATCGTGACCGAGCGCGGCATGCGCGACTTTCCCCGGGAGGCCGGCGCGTGAGGCTGCTGTTCGTCGGCGACGTCGTGGGCCGCGCCGGGCGCGCGGCGTTCGTGCGCGAAATCCCCCGCCTGCGCGCGCGCTGGGCGCTCGACCTCGTGGTCGTCAACGGGGAGAACGCGGCGGGCGGCTTCGGCATCACGGAGCCGATCCTCGACGAATTGCTCGATGCCGGCGCCGACCGCGTGACGCTGGGCAACCACGCCTTCGACCAGCGCGAGGCGATGGTGTTCATCGAACGACGCAACGAGCTGATCCGTCCGGTGACGTTTCCGCCGGGCACGCCGGGCCGCGGCGCCGATCTCGTGGAGACCAAGACCGGCAAGCGGGCGCTCGTCGTCAACGCGATGGGGCGCATCTTCATGGACGCGATGGAGGATCCGTTCGCTGCCGTGGCGCGAGAACTCGACGCCTGCCCGCTGGGCGTCGCCTGCGACGCGGCGATCGTCGACTTCCACGCCGAGGCGACCAGCGAAAAGCTGGCGCTCGCCTATCACCTCGACGGCCGCGCCAGCCTCGTGGTGGGCACGCACACTCACGTGCCGACCGCCGACGCGCGCATCCTGCCCGAGGGCACCGCGTTCCAGTGCGACGCCGGCATGACCGGCGATTTCGAAAGCGTGATCGGCATGGATCGCGAGGAACCGATCCGCAAGTTCCTGCACAAGACGCCGGGCGCCCGCATGACGCCGGCCGAAGGCCCCGCGACGCTATGCGGCGTCGCGGTCGAGACCGGCGCGGACGGCAAGGCGGTCAAGGTCGCCCCCGTCAGGATCGGCGGCGCGCTGTCGCCGGCGACCGCGGATTTCTGGGAACCCGCCTGAGGGTCAATTCGCCTCGAAGCGCGAGGGCGCGTAGCGGCGGAGCTTGCCGCAGAACTCGCAAGTCACCGAGATCATGCCGTCGTCCCCCACCATCGCGGCGCGGTCGGCCGGCGGAAATCCGCGCAGCAGCGCCACCACCCGCCCGTCCGAACAGCGGCAGGCGTCGCGCAGCGTTTCGTGGGCGAACACGCGCACGCCGCGTTCGTGGAACAGGCGGAACAGCAGGCGCTCGCCCGACAGCGAGGGGTCGAGCAATTCGTGGTCCTCGACCGTGCCGGCCAGCGCCTTGGCTTCGCTCCAGGCTTCGTCTTCGGCGATGGCATGGCGCGCCGCGCCCGCAGGCGCGTCGCCGGGATCGAGGTCGGCGACCCGCGCGCGCAGCTCGGACTTCGGCAGGAACTGCGTCAGCAAGCCGCCCGCGCGCCAGCTCGTCCCCTCGTGCGTCACGACTTCGCCCGCCGCCAGCCGCACCAGCGAGGGGATCTGTTCGGAGCGCTCGAAATAGCGGTGCGCCGCTCCCTCCAACCCGCCTTCGTCGAGGTCGACGATGCCCTGGTAGCGCGCGAGCCCGCCGCCGGGCTCGATGGTGAAGGCGAGGTGGCCGTGCCCCAGCGGCGCCGCGCCCTCGGTCGCCGTCGAAAGGCGCTCCGCCTCGAAGCGCGCATAGGCGCGCAAGCTGGCCGGCGCGTCGTAATCGACCACCAGCATCGACACCGCGCCGTCGCCGCGCGCCTGCAACTGGAAGCGCGCGCCGCCCTTCAGCGAGGAGCCGAGAAGCGCGGCCAGCGCGGCCGCCTCGGCCAGCAGGCGCGCCACCGGCGCGGGATAGGCGTGGCGGCGCAGGATGGCGTCGATCGCCGGCCCGAGGCGCACGAGGCGGCCCCGCACGTCGAGCGGCTCGACCGCGAAGGGCAGCAGCGCGTCGTCGTGCGGCGCGGAATCGGGCGCCCGGACGGGCGTCGCGCTCATGCCCCGAAGGTCCCGAGGCACCATGCGAGCACGCCCTTTTGCGCGTGCAGGCGGTTTTCCGCCTCGTCGAACACGGCCGAGCGCGGACCGTCCATCACGGCGTCGGTGACTTCCTCGCCGCGATGGGCGGGCAGGCAATGCAGGAAGATCGCGTCCTTGGCGGCGCGATCCATCAGCGCCTCGTTCACCTGGTAGGGCCGCAGCAGGTTGTGACGCGAGCGGGATTCCTCCTCGTCGCCCATCGACACCCAGCAATCCGAGACGACGGCGTCGGCGCCGCGCACGGCGGCCACGGGATCGTGGCCGACCTCGATCCGGCCGCCGGCGGCGCGCGCACGCTCGATCTGCGCGGCGGGCGGGGCGAGCTGCGGGGGCGTGGCGATGCGCAGCGTGAAGGCGAAGCGCTGCGCCGCCTGCACGAGGCTCGCCAGCACGTTGTTGCTGTCGCCGCACCAGGCGAGCGTGCGTCCCGCGATCGGGCCCAGCCGCTCCTCGAAGGTCATCACGTCGGCCATGACCTGGCAGGGATGCGATTGCTTGGTCAGGCCGTTGATGACGGGCACGCTCGCGTTGCGGGCGAGTTCAGTCAGGTCGCCGTGGTCGAGGATGCGGATCATGATCGCGTCGACGTAGCGCGACAGCACGCGCGCCGTGTCGGCGATGGTCTCACCCCGCCCGAGCTGCATCTCGGCGCCGGTCAGCATCAGCGGGCTGCCGCCGAGTTCGCGCATCCCGACGTCGAACGACACGCGCGTGCGCGTCGAGGGCTTGTCGAACACCATCGCCAGCGTCTTGCCCGCGAGCGGTCGCTCGGCCTGGATCTCGCCCTTGCGGCGCTTCGCCTTGGTCTTGGCGGCCCAATCGAGGATCGCGCGCAGCTCCGCGGCCGGCACGGCGTCGAGGTCGAGGAAGTCGCGTTTGGCGCTCATGCGGCGGCTCCGGCGGGCAGGGCGGCCTCGATCGCGCGGCACGCCGCATCGAGCCGGCGCACGCCTTCGGCGAGTTCGTCCTCGCTGACGGTCAGGGGCGGCAGCAGGCGCGCCACGTTGTCGCCGGCGGGGATCACGACCAGCCGGGCGTCGCGCGCGGCGGCGGCGAAATCGGCGACCGGCGGGCGCAGCTTCAGCCCGGCCAGCAGGCCTTCGCCGCGCACTTCCTCGATCACGCGAGGGTGCGTGTCCTTCAGTTCGGCCAGCCGCTGGGCGAGCAGCGCTCCCTTGCGCGCCACGCCCTCCACGAAGCCGTCGGCCAGCACCACGTCGAGCACGGCGTTGGCGACCGCCATCGCCAGCGGATTGCCGCCGAAGGTGGTGCCATGGACGCCCGCCGTCATGCCGCGCGCGGCCTCGCGCGTGGCGAGGCACGCGCCGACCGGAAAGCCGCCGCCCAGCCCCTTGGCGAGCGCCATCACGTCGGGGACGATTCCCTCGCGCTCGTGCGCGAACAGCCTGCCGGTCCGCCCGACGCCCGTCTGCACCTCGTCGAGGACGAGCAGCAGGCCGTGGCGGTCGCACAGCGCGCGCAAGGCCCGGAGGAAGCCGGGCGGCGTCGCGCGCAGGCCGCCTTCGCCCTGGATCGGCTCGATCAGGATGCCGGCGGTCTCCGGCCCGATCGCCGCCTCGAGGGCCTTCAGGTCTCCGAACGGAACCTGGTCGAAGCCGTCGACCTTCGGGCCGAAGCCGTCGAGATATTTCTTCTGCCCGCCGGCCGCGATGGTCGCCAGCGTGCGGCCGTGGAACGCGCCCTCGAAGGTCACGATCCGATAGCGCTCCGGATGACCGCCGGCGGCGTGGTATTTGCGCGTCGTCTTGATCGCGGCTTCGAGCGCCTCCGCGCCCGAATTGCAGAAAAAGACGAGGTCGGCGAAGCTCGCGTCGGCGAGGCGGCGCGCGAGGCGCTCGCCGTCGGGCTGCCCGAACAGGTTCGACGTGTGCCACAGCTTCGCCGCTTGCGCCGTCAGCGCGCCGACGAGGTGCGGATGGCCGTGGCCGAGCGAATTGACCGCAATGCCGGCGCCAAAATCGAGATAGCGCTCGCCCTCCGCCGTCACGAGCCACGACCCCTCGCCGCGCTCGAAGGCGACCGGCGCGCGAGCGTAGGTCGGCAGGATGGCGGACGCGGACGGATCGGCGGATCTGGGCGGGGCGGACTTCGGAACGGCGGACTTGGGAACGGTGCTCATGGTCGGCGACTCCTTGGGCGCTCGGGCCACGAAGGTCTGCCAAAACAAAGCGCCGCCCCTTTCGGGGCGGCAGGCGAGGAAACGCTATAGGAAATGAGGCTTGGCGGGTCAATTGGCCGCTTCCGCCCGCCTCAAACCCCGCCCTCGCAGCCCCCCAGCCGCGCCAGCATCGCGCGCACCGCCTTGGCGGCGGCGGCGGCGTCGGCGGGGTCCTTGGCGCGCACGACGATCTGGTTGTGGAAGCGGCCGTCGCGCCAGCTCGGATATGAACCGATCGAGGCTTCGGGATTGGCGACCGCGATCTCGCCGAGGCTCGCGGCATAGGCGCCTTCGGGCAACATCCCGGCGGGGATCGTCTCGACCGTCAGCTTGCGGCCCGAGCGCAGGCGCGGCGCCACGTCGTCGAGCATCGCCTGCATGATGTTGGGCACGCCCGCCATCACGATCACGTTGCCCAGCATGAAGCCCGGCGCGCGCGACACCGGATTGTCGACCAGCGAGGCGCCGCGCGGGATGCGCGCCATGCGCCGCCGGGAGGCGTTGAGGTCTTCTGGCTTGATCCGCTCGAGCAGCATCGCGATCGCGCGCGGGTCTTCCTCGATCGGCACGCCGAACGCCTTGGCGACGCAATCGGCGGTGATGTCGTCGTGGGTGGGGCCGATGCCGCCGGTGGTGAAGACGTAGTCGTAGCGGACGCGCAGCGCGTCGAGCGCTGCGACGATCTCGGCCTCGTCGTCGGGCACGACGCGCGCCTCGCGCAGCTCGATCCCCATCAGGGCGAGACGGTCGGCGATGTGG
>JAGWKJ010000088.1 GCA_028865375.1 Hyphomicrobiales bacterium
GATAACAGGCTGATACTCCCCAAGAGTCCATATCGACGGGAGTGTTTGGCACCTCGATGTCGGCTCATCACATCCTGGGGCTGGAGAAGGTCCCAAGGGTTCGGCTGTTCGCCGATTAAAGTGGTACGTGAGCTGGGTTCAAAACGTCGCGAGACAGTTTGGTCCCTATCTGCCGTGGGTGCTGGAGAATTGAGAGGATTTGTCCCTAGTACGAGAGGACCGGGATGAACATACCTCTGGTGGAGCTGTTGTGGCGCCAGCCGCAGTGCAGCGTAGCTATGTATGGAACGGATAACCGCTGAATGCATCTAAGCGGGAAACCGACCTCAAGACGAGTTCTCCCTCGAGAGCCGTGGAAGACGACCACGTTGATAGGCCGGGTGTGGAAGCGCGGTAACGCGCGGAGCTTACCGGTACTAATAGCTCGATTGGCTTGATCGTTCTCATTTGCCCATGCCCATCCCCTGCGGATGTGCATCGGAGACCTTGCGGACCTCGTCCGCCGCTTCACTTCAGCGTTCTTCGCCGGCCTGGTGGCTTTTGCGAGGCGACAAGACCCGATCCCATCCCGAACTCGGCCGTCAAACGCCTTAGCGCCGATGGTACTACGTCTCAAGACTTGGGAGAGTAGGTCGTCGCCAGGCCTGCGAAGAACGCATCCTCTTCACGAAGACTTCGGCGGGGGAGCGGTTGGCGCCATATGGTGCCGCCGCTCCTTTCGTCTTTTGGCGCGGGGTGGAGCAGCCCGGTAGCTCGTCAGGCTCATAACCTGAAGGTCACAGGTTCAAATCCTGTCCCCGCAACCAAATTTCAAAGCCCGACGGCTCGCCGTCGGGCTTTTTTTCGTTTTGGGCGCGACGACATTCGGGCCGCGGCGCCGGCGCGACGTGCGGAAATCAGCCACGATTCGCCGCCGCGACTTGCCGCCGCGGCGCGGCCATGAAATCGTCCGCCGCTTTTTGGAGGGGTCATGGACAGAGCGGGCAAACGCGAATTGGCGGCAAGGCGCGCCGACTGATGGCGCGCGGGCCCGATTCCGACGCGCAACGCCTCGATGACGCGGCGCGGGCCGGTTGGCTCTATTACGTCGCGGGCAACACGCAGGACCAGATCGCGCGCAAGCTCGGGCTGTCGCGGCAATCGGCGCAGCGGTTGGTGTCGTTGGCGTTGGAGCGCGGCCTCATCAAGTTTCGCCTCGACCATCCGATCGCGCGCTGCATGGAGCTCGCGCGCTCGCTGACCGACCGCCATGGTCTCGCGCATTGCGAAGTCAGCCCGAGCGATCCGGCCTCGCGCACGGCGACGCTGGGCATCGCCCAACTCGCGGCCGAAGAAATGGAGCGCTGGCTGCGCCGGCCCGATCCCTGCGTCATCGGCATCGGCACCGGCCGCACGATGCGCGCGGTCGCCGACCGCCTGCCGCAGATGGAGTGTCCGCAGCACAAGCTCGTGTCACTGGTGGGCACCGCGAAGCTCGACGGTTCGACCTCGTTCTACGACGTCATCATCCGCGCTTCCGACACCGTGCGCGCGCCGCATTATCCTTTGCCGCTGCCCGTGTTCGCGCGCTCGCCGGCGGAGCGCGACGCGCTGCTCGCTCTCGCCTCCGTCCGCAACGTGCTCGAGCTGGCGGCCAAGGCCGAAGCGGCCTTCGTGGGCATCGGGCCGCTCGGCGACGACGCGCCGCTGCTGCTCGACGGCTTCATAGACGCGTCGGAACACGCGGCGCTGCGGCGCGCCGGCGCCGTCGGCGAAGTAACCGGCTGGGCGTTCGACGCTTCGGGCACGCTGATCGAAGGCCTCACGAACGATCGGGTGGCCAGCGTGCGCCCCGTGCCGGGCGCCGGGCGCCGCACGATCTGCGTCGCGATGGGCGAAAGCCGACTGCCGGCGTTGCGGGCGGCTTTGCGCGGCAAGCTCGTCAATGGCTTGGTGACCGACGAGCGGACGGCCGAAATGCTGCTGGGCGACTGATTGCGCCGCGCCGTTTCGCACTGCGTAGCGGAATTGCTGCGACGCAGCGTCGAATCTGCGTTGACTCGTCGCAAGCGATAATCGAGCATTCGCCCGCTATCGCGACATTTGCCCGCGTGACGGGCTTTTGCGCAATCGGAGGAAACGCGATGAAGTCTTTGAAACGGGCGCTGCTCGGCGCCTGCGCGCTGGCTTTGGCGGCCGGCGCGGCGCGGGCGGCCAGCACCACGCTGACGATCGCCACCGTCAACAACGGCGACATGGTCCGCATGCAGAAGCTGACGGACGACTTCACCAAGGCCAACCCGGACATCAAGCTGAACTGGGTGACGCTGGAAGAGAACGACCTTCGCCAGAAGGTGACGAAAGACATCGCGACCAAGGGCGGCCAGTATGACGTGCTGACCATCGGCACCTACGAGACGCCGATCTGGGGCAAGAAGGGCTGGCTCGTTCCGCTCACCGGGGTCGACGATCCCAAGGACCTGCTGCCCGCGATCGCCGGCGGCCTCACCGTCGACGGCAAGCTCTACGCCTCGCCGTTCTATGGCGAGAGCTCCTACGTCATGTATCGCAAGGACCTGATGGCCAAGGCCGGGCTCAAGATGCCCGACGCGCCGACGTGGGACTTCATAGCCCAAGCCGCCGCGAAGATGACCGACCGCAAGGCCGGCATCAACGGCATCTGCTTGCGCGGCAAGGCCGGCTGGGGCGAGAACATGGCGTTCCTGACCGCGATGTCGAACTCGTTCGGCGCGCGCTGGTTCAACATGAAGTGGAAGCCGCAGTTCGACCAGCCCGAGTGGAAGGCCACGCTGAATTTCTACCTGAAGATGATGAAGGACTCGGGCCCCCCCGGCGCGTCCGGCAACGGCTTCTCCGAGAACCTCGCGCTGTTCCAGACCGGCAAGTGCGGCATGTGGATCGACGCCACGGTCGCCGGCTCGTTCGTGACCGATCCCAAGGCGAGCAAGGTCGCCGACAAGGTCGGCTTCGCGCTCGCGCCGGACAAGGGCCTCGGCAAGCGCGGCAACTGGCTGTGGGCGTGGTCGCTGGCCATCCCCGCCGGCACGAAGCACGTGGCGGAAGCGCAGAAGTTCGTCGGCTGGGCGACCTCCAAGCACTACCTCGATCTCGTCGCGGCGAAGGATGGCTGGGCGAACGTGCCTCCGGGCACCCGCGCTTCGCTCTACGCGAACCCCAATTATGCCAAGGTCCCGTTCGCGAAAATGACGTTGGACTCGATCAATGCCGCCGATCCGACGCACCCGACGGTGAAGCGCGTGCCTTACGTCGGCGTGCAGTTCGTGGCGATCCCCGAATTCCAGGGCATCGGCACGAAGGTGGGCGAATTGTTCTCGGCCGCGTTGGCCGGCCAGATGAGCGCCGATGACGCGCTCAAGCAGGCCCAAGCCTACACAACCGCCGAGATGACCAAGGCCGGTTACATCAAGTAACCCGAACGAAAGCCGCCCGGTTCCTCCTCCCGGGCCGGGCGGCCCCCTTTTCCAGAGCATTTGCCGGACATTCGGGCGCGGGACTCCCGCGCCGACGGAACGTCTTTTCCACAGCGGGGACGCGCGGACCATGGCGACGCGGCAAGGTCAGGCACTGGGGCGCCTCGCGGTCGCGCCCGCCGTCGCGGCGCTCGCCGCTTGGTCGATCGTGCCGTTGGCGCTGGCGATCTACTACGCCTTCCTGCACTACCAGCTCGACAACCCGGACAACACGTTCTTCGCCGGCTGGTCGAACTTCTATTATTTCGTCACCGACCCGTTCTTCGCCAAGGACCTCTTCAACACGGTCGCCCTCGTGTTGCTGGTGCTAGCCATCACCATCGCGGGCGGCGTGCTGCTCGCCATCCTGCTCGACAGGCCGATGTGGGGGCAGGGGATCGTGCGCGTGATGGTGATCTCGCCGTTCTTCATCATGCCGACCGTCTCCGCGCTGGTGTGGAAGAACCTGATGATGCACCCGGTCTACGGCTTCTTCGCCCATGTCTGGAGGGCCTTCGGACTGACGCCGGTCGATTGGTTCGCCTCGATACCGCTGCTGTCGGTGGGCATCATCGTGGGCTGGCAATGGCTGCCCTTCGCGACGCTGATCCTGCTGACCGCGCTGCAATCGCTCGACCTCGAGCAGAAGGACGCCGCGCAGATGGACGGCGCCGGCACGGTCGACTTCTTCCGCCACATCACGCTGCCGCACCTGATGCGGCCGATCACGGTCGTCATCCTGATCGAGACGATCTTCCTGCTCAACGTGTTCGCCGAGATCAAGGTGACGTCGGTGGGCGGGTTGGCCGGCAACCTCACCTATCTCGTGTTCTCGCAGCTCAACGACGCCAACGACGTCGGCGAGGCTGCGGCCGGCGGCCTGATCGCCGTCGTGCTGGCCAATCTCGTCTCGGCGTTCCTCGTGCGGATCGTCGGCCGCAACCTGGAGGCATGAACGTGGCCCGTCGCGAAAGCCTCGCCAAGAAATCGGCTTGGACGCTGGTCGCCTGGGCGATCGGCTTCGTCATGTTCTTCCCGATCTTCTGGACGGGAATCGCCGCCTTCAAGAGCGAGGCGGACGCCTATTCGCTGCCGCGCACGTGGCTGACGTCGCCGTGGACGCTGGAGAATTTCGCCATCGTCCAGGCGCGCTCGAACTACCTGCAATACGTCTTCAACACGACCGTCATCGCCGTGCTGTCGACGCTGCTCGGCCTCGCCTTCGCGATCCCGGCGGCCTGGGGTATGGCGTTCCAGCCGGAAACGAAACCGAGCGTGAACCTGTCCGGCAAGGCGTGGGCGCTGATCCTGCTGTTCTTCTTCGCCGTGACGGCGGCGATCGCGCTCAGCGTCGGCTGGCGGATGACGGACAATCCGCTGCTCGGGCTGGCGCTGATCCTGCTGTTCGGCCTGCCGATCGCGGCTTGGGTCTGGACGCGGCGGACCGGCGACAAGCTGCTGTGGATGCTCTCCACCAAGATGATGCCGCCGGCCGGCGCGCTGATCCCGATCTACCTGATCTTCAACCGCAACGGCTTGGTCTTCAGGCAATGGGGCGGCGTCGACCTCGGCGACTGGAACCTGATCGACACGTTCGCGGGCATGGTGCCGCTGATGATGCTGCTCAACCTGCCGATCGTGATCTGGATGCTCTACACCTACTTCAAGGAAATTCCGTTCGAGATCCTCGAGGCGGCGCGGATGGACGGCGCCGGCCTGTGGCAGGAGCTTTCGAAGGTGCTGGCGCCGATGGCGGTGCCGGGCATCGCCTCGACGCTGCTGCTCAACGTGATCCTGTCGTGGAACGAGGCCTTCTGGACGCTGAACCTCACCAACAAGAACGCGGCGCCGCTGAGCTTCTTCATCTCCGAATATTCGAGCCCGGAAGGGCAGTTCTGGGCGAAGCTATCGGCGGCGTCGTTGATGGCGATCGCGCCGATCATGGTGCTGGGCTGGTTTTCCCAGCGCCAGCTCGTGCGCGGCCTGACGTTCGGCGCCGTCAAGTGACCTCCTGAGGACCGGAAACGATGGGCAGCATCCAACTCAAGGGCGTCCGCAAGGATTTCGGGACGGTCGCCGTCATCAAGGGCGTCGACCTCGACATCAAGGACGGCGAATTCGTCGTGTTCGTCGGCCCGTCGGGCTGCGGAAAATCGACGCTCCTGCGGCTGATCGCGGGCCTCGAGGACGCCACCGGCGGCCAGGTCCTGATCGACGGCAAGGACGTCACGGAAGTCGGCCCCTCGGAACGCGGCTTGGCGATGGTGTTCCAGTCCTACGCGCTCTATCCGCACATGAGCGTGCGCAAGAACATCGCCTTCCCACTGATGATGGCCAAGACGCCGAAGGACCAGATCGACGCCAAGGTGGCCAAGGCCGCCGCGACGTTGAACCTCGGCGACTACCTTGATCGCCGGCCGGGCCAGCTCTCCGGCGGCCAGCGCCAGCGCGTCGCCATCGGGCGGGCGATCGTGCGCGACCCGACCGCGTTCCTGTTCGACGAGCCGCTCTCCAACCTCGACGCCGCCTTGCGCGTGCAGATGCGGGTCGAGATCGGCGAACTGCACGGGCAGCTGAAGAAGACGATGATCTACGTCACGCACGACCAGGTCGAGGCGATGACGATGGCCGACAAGATCGTCGTGCTCGACAAGGGCGCGGTGGCGCAGGTCGGCTCGCCGCTGACCCTCTACAACAAGCCCGACAACCTGTTCGTCGCCCGCTTCATCGGTTCGCCGACCATGAACGTGCTGTCGGGCGCGGCCGCGGCCAAGCGCGGCGCGGCGTCGATCGGGGTGCGGCCCGAGCACGTCGACGTCTCCACCACCGCGGGCGAATGGAAGGCCAAGGTGCGCCTCGCCGAGCACCTCGGCTCCGACACCTTCGTCCACGCAGACGTGGAGGGCGCGGGCCAGATGACGGTGCGCCGGGAGGGCGAGGCCGCGCTGCATGCCGGCGACACGATCTACCTCACGCCGCAGGAGCCGCGCGTGCATCGCTTCGACGCCGCCGGCCTGCGCGTCGCCTGAGGGAGGCCGCCGCAATGTCCACGCGCCTGTCGCTCGCCGCCCTGCCGTCGCTGGGCGGGGGCGTGTCGGTTCCTCGCTACCGGCGCGCCGACCTCAAACCCGGAATCCTGCACATCGGGCTCGGCAATTTCCATCGCGCCCACCAGGCGGTCTATCTCGACGAATTGTTCGACACGGGCCGCGGGCGCGACTGGGCGCTGGTGGGCGCGGGCGTGCGCGCCAACGACGAGGACATGCGCCAAAAACTGATGGCGCAGGACTGGCTCACCACGGTGGTCGCGCAGGAAGCCGACGCGACGGCCGCGCGCGTGACCGGGGCGATGGTGGATTTCGTGAAGCCCGGCGACCCGGCGGCGATGCTGGCGGCGCTGGCGCGCCCGGAGATCCGCATCGTGTCGCTCACCGTCACCGAAGGCGGCTATTACATCGATCCGGCGACGCAGAAATTCGACGCCGCGCATCCCGACATCGTCGCGGATTCGAGGAACCCGGACGCGCCCAGGACGGCGTTCGGCCTCATCCTCGCCGGCCTCGCGCGCCGCCGCGCCGCGGGCATGGTTCCCTTCACGGTGATGTGCTGCGACAACATCCCGGGCAACGGACACGTCACCCGCAACGCGGTGGCCGGCCTCGCCGACCTCGTCGACAAGGACCTCGCCAAGTGGGTGCGCGAGGCCGTCGCCTTTCCCGACTCGATGGTCGACCGCATCACGCCGGCCACGAGCGACCGCGAGCGCGCGATCGTGAAGGACCGCTACGGCTACGAGGATTCCTGGCCGGTGTTCTGCGAAGACTTCAAGCAATGGGTGCTGGAGGACAATTTCCCCGCCGGCCGCCCGCCTCTCGAGGAAGTCGGCGTCACGTTCACCGACGCGGTGGGCCCATACGAGAACATGAAGATCCGCGTCCTCAACGGCGGGCACGCGGCGATCGCCTATCCCGGCGGCCTGCTCGACATCCACTTCGTCCACGAGGCGATGGAGGACGCGCAGATCCGCGCCTTCCTCGCCAAGCTGACGAAGGACGAGATCATGCCGACCTTCGAGCCGCCGCCCGGCGCCTCGAAGGAAGACTATCGCCTGCTGATCGAGCGCCGCTTCTCGAACCCCAAGATCGGCGACACGATCTCCCGCCTCGCGCTCGACGGCTCGAACCGCCAGCCCAAGTTCATCCTGCCCCCGGTGCGCGACCGCTTGGCGGCGGGCGGGGGCGCGGCTGGTCTCGCGCTCGTGTCGGCGATGTGGTGCCGCTATTGCTACGGCCAGAGCGAGAGCGGCAAGGCGATCCCGCCCAACGACCCGAGCTGGGACCGGTTGCAGGCCACCGCCAAGGCCGCGCGGGCCGACGCCAAGGCGTGGCTGGCGATGAAGGACATCTTCGGCGACCTTGCCGACCACCCCGTCTATGTCGCCGCCTTCTCCGACGCGCTGGGCAAGCTGTGGTCGCAAGGCGTGCGCAAGACGCTCGACGATTACCTCGCCGGCCGCGCGTGACGCCGCGGGAGGCCGCCGACATCCGGGGGAAACCATGAAGCTCAAGGACAAGGTGGCGCTCGTCACCGGCGGCGCGCGCGGCATCGGCGCGGCGATCTGCCGGGCCTATGTCGCCGAAGGCGCCAGCGTCGTCGTCGCCGACGTCGAAGCTGAAGCCGCGGAAGCGCTGGCCAAGGAGCTCGGCGCCAAGGCGCTCGCCGTGCGGGTCGACGTGCGCGACCAAGCGTCGATCGCCGCCATGGTCGAAGCGGCGGTGAAGGCGTTCGGCGGCCTCGACGTGCTCGTCAACAACGCCGGCGTCTTCGACATGGGGCCGATCGAGGAATTGACGGAAGCCGGCTTCGACCGCCAGTTCGGGGTCAATGTCAGGGGGCTGTTGTTCGTCACCAAGGCGGTGGTCGCGCGCATGAAGGCACAGGGGCGCGGCGGCAAGATCGTCAACGTGTCGAGCCAGGCGGGCCGTCGCGGCGAACCCAACATCGCGGTCTATTGCGCCACCAAGGCGGCGGTCATCAGCGTCACGCAATCGCTCGGGCTGGAGCTCATCAAGCACCGCATCCACGTCAACGGCATCGCGCCGGGCGTCGTCGACACGCCGATGTGGGACCGGGTCGATTCGCTGTTCGCCAAATACGAGAACCGCCCGCTCGGCGAAAAGAAGCGGCTGGTCGGCGAGGCCGTGCCGTACGGGCGCATGGGCCTGCCCGACGACTACCGCGGGCCGGCCGTGTTCCTCGCTTCGTCCGACAGCGATTACG
>JAGWKJ010000089.1 GCA_028865375.1 Hyphomicrobiales bacterium
GCCCTGCGAGCTTTGCTACAAGGAGCGCTGGGCTTGGTATGCCGCGCTCCCGCTGGGCGCCCTGATCGGCCTGTTGGGCGGGCCGAAGCTGCGGCGCGCGGGTTTGGCGCTGCTGGTCTTGATCCTGCTCGCCAATGCGGGGCTCGGCTTCTATCATTTCGGCGTCGAACAGGGCTGGTGGGCCGGGCCTTCGGGTTGCACGGGCCTGATCGGCGCGACCAACGACGTCAACGCCTTCCTGAAGAGCCTGAACCAGACCCACGTCGTGCGTTGCGACGCGCCGGCGCTGAAAGTGCTGGGCCTGTCGCTGGCGGCTTGGAACGGATTGGTCAGCGCCGGCATGGCGCTGGTGGCCGGTCTGGGCGCCGCCAAGCGCGCCTGAGGACGGATTTTCCGCCGGTCCGGCGCGCGCCATGGCGCCGGCGTCCTTTCGACGCTATATTCGACCGGATACGATCAGTCGGGAGGCCGGCATGGCGCAAGAGAGCGACGACGTCCTGCGCGCGGCGCAGGATTGGGCGACGGCGGGGCGTGGCGTGGCGCTGGCGACCGTCGTGGAGACTTGGGGCTCGGCGCCGCGCCCGGCGGGCAGCCATCTCGCCATCGACGATTCCGGCAATTTTCTCGGCTCCGTTTCGGGGGGCTGCGTCGAGGGCGCGGTGGTCGAGGAGGCGCAGCAAGTGATCGCCGACGGCCGCGCGCGCACGCTGGAATTCGGCGTCGCCGACGAGACGGCGTGGCGCGTCGGGCTGTCGTGCGGCGGGCGCATCCGCGTCCACGTCGAGAGGCTCGACACGTGAAGCTCGCGACGCTCGCCGCCCTCAATGCGGAGCGCGCGGCCCGGCGCCCCGCCGTCTTGGTGAGCGACATCGAAGGCGGCGGCGAGCGGTTGGTGAAGGCCGCGGAAGCGGGGGGCGATCCGCTCGCCGCGGACGTCGCCGAAGCGTTGCGCTCGGGCCGCGCGGCGAGCGTCGAGCGCGACGGCAAACGGCATTTCCTCAACCCGCACTTGCCGCCGCCCCGCCTGTTGGCGGTCGGCGCGGTCCACATCACGCAGGCGTTGGCGCCGATGGCTTCGATCGCCGGCTTCGACGTCGTCGTGCTCGATCCGCGCACCGCCTTCGCCACGCCCGAACGTTTCGCGGGCGTTCGGGTCGTCGCCGAATGGCCAGACGAGTTCCTCGCACGCGAGCCGCTCGACGCCTTCACCGCGGTGGCGCTCGTCACCCACGATCCCAAGATCGACGATCCGGCGCTCGAACGCGCGCTGCGCGCGGGCTGTTTCTACGTGGGCGCGCTCGGGTCGCGGAAGACCCACGCCAAGCGGCTGGAGCGCATGACGGCGAAGGGCTTCGACGAGACGACGTTGGCGCGCATCCGCGCGCCCATCGGCCTGCCGATCGGCGCGGCCTCGCCCGCCGAGATCGCGGTCGCGGTTTTGGCGGAAGCGGTCGGCGCGCTGCGGCGGAAGCCGGACGTCGCGGCGGCGGCGGCCGCATGACGTTCGAGGAAACGTCCGTCGGGGCGAGCGTCGGGGCGATCCTCGCCCACGGCGTCAGGACGGCGGGCCTGTCGCTGAAGAAGGGCGCCCGCATCGACGAAGCGACGGCGCGCGCGCTCGCCGGCGCCGGCGTGGAGCGCGTGTTCGCCGCGCGGCTCGGGACGGACGACGTGCCGGAGGACGAGGCCGCCCGCCGGCTCGCGGAAGCGGCGGCGGGGGAGGGGCTGCGCGTCGGCGTGCCGTTCACCGGCCGGGCCAACCTGTTCGCGACACGAGCCGGCCTGTTGCGCGTCGATGCGGCCCGGGTCGACGCGGTCAACGCGATAGACGACGCGCTGACGCTGGCCACGCTGCCGGCCGGCAAGCGCGTCGCGGCGGGCGAGATGGCCGCCACCGTGAAGGTCATCCCGTTCGCCGCGCCGCGCGAAGCGTTGCTGGCCGCGGTCGCTGCGGCCGCCGGCGCGCTGTCGGTGGCGGCGTTCCTGCCGCTGTCGGTGGGTGTCGTGTCCACCCTGTTGCCGGGCCTGAAGCCGTCGGTCGTCGAGAAGACGCTGCGCGCCATCGAGGGCCGCCTCGCGCCGACCGGCGCGCGCGTGGCGCGCGAGACGCGCGTCGCCCACGCGACGGGCGAGATCGCGCGCGCCGTTCGCGAGACGGCGGCGGCCTGCGACGTGACGGTCGTGTTCGGCGCCTCGGCCATCGTCGACGGGCGCGACGCCGTGCCCGAAGCAATCCGGCGCGCCGGCGGGCGCATCGTGCAGTTCGGCGCGCCGGTCGATCCCGGAAACCTGCTTCTGCTGGACGAGGTCGCCGGCAAGCCCGTCATCGGCGCGCCGGGCTGCGCGCGCTCGCCGCGCGAAAACGCCTTCGATTGGGCGCTCGACCGGGCGCTGGTCGGCGACCCGATGAGCGCGCGCGACGTGCGCAAGCTCGGCGTCGGCGGATTGCTGACGGAGATCGGCGCCCGCGGCCTGGCGCGGACGAAGGCCGATGCTCCCTGACGTCGCGGCGATCGTGCTGGCGGCCGGCCGTTCGACGCGCTGGGCGGCGGCGGGCGGCGCGGGCCCGACCAAGCTCGTGGCGGCGAGCGGGGGCGAACCGATGGTGCGTCGGGTCGCCGGCGCCGCCTTGGCGTCGCGCGCGCGGCCGGTCGTCGTCGTGCTCGGCCACGCCGAAGACGCCGTGCGCGCCGCGCTCGCGGGCCTCGACGTCCGGTTCGTCGTCAATCCGGATCCCGCGCGCGGGCTCGCCTCCTCGCTGCGCGCCGGTCTCGAAGCCGTGCCCGCGGACGCGGCGGGCGCGCTCGTCCTGCTCGGCGACATGCCGCGCGTCG
Source organism: Hyphomicrobiales bacterium (assembly GCA_028865375.1). Lineage (GTDB taxonomy): Bacteria > Pseudomonadota > Alphaproteobacteria > Rhizobiales > Beijerinckiaceae > JAGWKJ01. The sequence continues at coordinate 2,835 of JAGWKJ010000089.1, forward strand.
GGGCCGCGCTGCTCGACCGCCTGATCGAAGCCTTCGCCGCCCGGCTCGGCGCGGAGGCCGCCGCGCCGTTCGTCGCCGGCGCGCGCGGCAATCCGGTGCTGCTCGGCCGTGCGCTGTTCGCGCGCGCGATGGCGCTCGACGGCGACCGCGGCGCCGGCGCGCTGGTCGACGCGGCTCGTCTCGTCGCGGTCGAGGCGGACGCGGCGGCGCTGTTCGACGTCGACGCGCCTTGACCGCAAATTAACCATTCGGGAGCGGAATGATCGTCCCGCGGCCATGCGGCCGCCCGGTTCGGAGCGCTCCATGGCCCGGACACGCGTCGACGAAGGGTTCCTCAAGCGGCTGGCCGGCTACGGCCTGACCACGGCGGAGATCCTCTACCGAATGCCGGATCATCCGGCGGTGCTGCAAACCTACGTCTGGCAGGACTACGACGTCGCGCCAGACTACCCGGCGCTGCGCCGGTTCCTCCGCTTCTGGCGCGAGAGGCTCGACGGGCCGCTTCATTCGGTGACGGTCGCGCATTCCAAGGCGCTGGACGCCGGCGAAGTCTCGTTCGTCGCCGAGCTCGGCCGCCTGCACTGAGACGCGGCGCGATCAGGCGATCCGCGCGCGGGGCGGCGATTCCTCGGCGGCGAGCAGCGCGTCGATTTCCTCGGCGCGCACCGGCCGCGAAAAGTGGAAGCCCTGCAGTTCGTCGCAGTTGATCGCCTGCAACAGCCGCACTTGGTCGGCGTTCTCCACGCCCTCCGCGGTGACGACGAGGCCGAGCTCGCGGCCGAGATGGACCATCGACTGCACGAGGATCGCGCCTTCCCCGGAGACTTCCATCGATTCGAGGAAGGAACGGTCGATCTTGATCTTGTCGAAGGGGAAGCGCCGCAGGTAGATCAGGCTCGAATAGCCGGTGCCGAAATCGTCGAGCGCGAAGCGCACGCCCAGCGTGCGCAGTTCCGTCATCGCGTCCTCGGCCTGGTCGGCGTCCGCCACGACGACGCCCTCCGTGATCTCCAGCTCCAATTCGTGGGGCGGATAGCCGGCCTCGGCGAGCGCGCCGGCCACCATTTCGGTGAAGCCGCGCTGGCGGAACTGCACCGGCGAGACGTTGACGGCGACGTTGACGCCGGGCCAGCGCGAGGCGTCGCGCAGCGCGCGTCGCAGCACCCATGCGCCGAGAGGGACGATGAGGCCGCGCTCCTCCGCGATCGGGATGAACGAGGACGGCGGAATGACGCCCTTCTCGGGATGGTTCCAGCGCAGCAGCGCCTCGACGCCGACGATCCGCTTGCCGTCGAGCTTCACGATCGGCTGGTAGGCGAGGGTGAGTTCGTCGCGCGCGATGGCGTCGCGCAGGTCGTCCTCGACGATCTTGCGCAGCGCGAGTTCCTCGTTCATCGAGCGGTCGAACATCCGGTAACGGTTCCGCCCCTCCGACTTCGCCCGGTAGAGCGCGACGTCGGCCAGGCGCATGAGTTCGCGCGGCCCCTGCGCGTCGACGCCCGACACCGCCACGCCCACGGAGGCCGCCGCGCGCAGCGAGACGCCTCCGGCGTCGATCGGGTCGTCGAACAACGAGACCAGCCGCTTGGCGAAGTTTCTCGCCTCCTCGCGGCCGCGCACGCCCGAGCGCAAGATGGCGAACTCGTCGCCGCCGAGCCGGGAGAGAGAATCCTCCGGCGCGAGGATGCGCTTGATCCGCTCCGCGACGCCCAGGATCAGCTTGTCGCCGGTCTCGTGGCCATGGCTGTCGTTGACGTCCTTGAAGCGATCGAGATCGAGGAACAGGAGGGCGCAGGACAGGCCGGCATCCTCGGCCCGGGCGAAAGCCTCGTCGGCGAGCCGCGCGAAAGTCGCCCGGTTCGGCAGGCCCGACAGGGCGTCGTTGGCCGCCAGCCGACGCGAGACCTCGAGCCTGTCCACCACGTCCTTGCGCAGCGCGCGGCTTTGCAGGATGGCGATCATGAAAAACAGCGCCATGATCGGCGCCAGCAACGGCGCTTGGCGCGCGAGCATGCGGGAACCGGGCGCCCGCGGGCTCAGCCGCACCGCGAGTCTCGCGCCCCGCCCGGGCAACAGCACTTGGTAGGGGTCTGGCGTACGATAGGGACCCACCGTCTCCATCGAGATCGGCGATACGCCGGCGACCTGGGCGAGCGAGGACGAGAAATCCCCGTCCAGTCGCATCGCCGCGATCGTCGCGGGCGCGCCGTGCGCCGAGGGGCGGGCGGCGACGAGGATCGGTCCCCGGTTCGTCGGCACGTAGGCGAAGATCGGCGAGGGGCCCATGCCGTCCCCCCGCAGCAGCGGCTGGTCGCCGCCTTGGGCCGCATAGGCCAGCGCCTCGGCGGCGACGCGGACCAAAGTCGGGTCGGTGGCCAGTTTGGCGTCGCCGCCGGCCGGAACCGCGTGGCCGTTCGCATAAATCGCGATCGAGTCGAAGGGCGACACTTTGTCGCCGATGCCGACCGATCGCCGGGCCATTACGGCATCCAGATCCTTGGCGAGCGCCGATTGCCGGGCGAACAGCGCGGACTGGACGGCTTGGCGCTCCCGCGCGGCTTCGGCCATGTCGACGTTGCCGGCCAAGTGCGAGATGAACAACGCGGCGAGGACGAACATGATCGCGCCGACGACCGAAAGGCGCACCAAGGACTGCGCCTGCTCGTTTTGCGAGGCTTCGTCGGGTTCCAACCGTCTCGCGTCCGTCAAGGCCGCCCCCACGCCCCGGACCGCGCCAGGTCGCGGCGGGCGCCAGATTGCCAGCGCAGGATTAACGCGGGGTAACGGGCGACGCGTCCAGTGGATTGAAACTCAAATCAAACCGAGACCCTTGAGGGAGGCATGGCCGTCGCGAGCGACGATCAGGTGGTCGTGCACCACCACTCCCACCGTCGCGGCCGCCGCGGCGACTTCCCTGGTCATCTTGACGTCGGCCTGCGAGGGCGTCGGATCGCCCGAAGGGTGGTTGTGGACGAGGATGACCGCGGTGGCGGCCAGTTCCAGCGCGCGGCGCACCACTTCGCGCGGATAGACCGGGACGTGATCGACCGTGCCTTCGGCCTGTTTTTCGTCGCGGATCAACTGGTTGCGCTTGTCGAGGAAGAGAATGCGGAAATGCTCGCGGTCCGAATGGGCCATCCGCGACCGGCAATAGTCGAGCACGGCGGTAAACGACGTCAGCGACGTCCGCGCTTCGATGGCGCCGCGCGCCTGTCGCTGCGCCGCCGCCTCGATCGCCTTGAGATGGATGGCCGTCGACCGGCCGACGCCTTCGACCTCCGTCAGGCGGTCGAGCGGTGCGGCCAGCACGCCGGCGAAGCCGCCGAAGCGGGCGATCAGCGCCTTGGCGACGGGCTTCACGTCGCGGCGCGGCAGCGCCTTGAACAGTACCAGTTCGAGCAATTCGTAGTCGGGCAGGGCCTCGCCTCCGATCTCCACGAATCGCGCCACGAGGCGCTCGCGATGGCCGAGAAAATGCGGCGCGCCCCCGTCGTCCACGGTCAGCCCGGCGGCGGCGCGAACAGGCCGCGCGGCGATTGCGTGAAGATTTCGACGCCCTCGCGCGTGACGCCGACCGCGTGCTCGTATTGCGCCGACAGCGAGCGGTCCCGCGTCACCGCGGTCCAGCCGTCGGGCAGGATCTTCACGGCCGGCTTGCCGAGGTTGATCATCGGCTCGACGGTGAAGAACATGCCGGGCTTGAGCAACGGCCCTTCGCCGACGCGTCCGTAATGCAGCACGTTGGGCTCGTCATGGAACAGCCGGCCGAGGCCGTGGCCGCAGAAGTCGCGCACCACCGAGCAGCGCTCGCCTTCCGCGTAATCCTGGATCGCCGCGCCGACGTCGCCCAGGTGCGCTCCGGGCCTGATCGCCGCGATGCCGCGCATCAGCGCCTCGTGCGTCACCTCGCACAGGCGGCGCGCGCGGCGCGACGCCTCGCCGACGAAATACATGCGGCTCGAATCGCCGTGCCAGCCGTCGAGCACGAACGTCAGGTCGACGTTGACGACGTCGCCCTCGCGCAGCGGGCGGTCGTCGGGCATCCCGTGGCACACGACATGGTTGATCGAGGTGCAGACGCTGTGGCCGTAGCCGCGGTAGTTGAGCGTGGCGGGAAGGGCGCCGCGCGAACGCGCGAAGTCGAAGGCGAAGGCGTCGATCGCCGAGGTCGGCAGGCCCGGCCGGATCATGTCGTGGACGGCGTCGAGCGCCTCGGCGACCAGCCGGCCGGCCGCGCGCATCCCCGCGAAGCCCGCCTCGTCGTGGAGCTTGATGTAGCCTGGCCGGCGGGCGGCGGCCGTGAGCGCGTCGGTCTGGGTCATCGACGCCTATGTAGGGCGCCTTGCGCGCGAGGCAAAGCGTCGTCGCCCGTGACATCGCGGCCGCCGCGCGATATCCGCGCCCGATGCGCGACGACCACGACCCGCCGCCGTTCTGGGACCGCGAGGTCCACGCCGCCCGACGGCCGAGGCTGCTTGCGCGGGCGCGCGCCGCGGCGGCCGTGCGCGCCTGGTTCGCCGCGCGCGATTTCGTCGAAGTCGAGACCGACGCGCTGCAGGTTTCGCCCGGCAACGAGACGCATCTTTCGGCCTATTCGACCGAAGCGATCGGGCTGGACGGCGCGCGCCGGCTCCTGCACCTGCACACGTCGCCGGAATTTGCGATGAAGAAGCTGCTCGCCGCCGGGGAGACGCGCATCTTCTCGGTGGCGCGCGTGTTCCGCAACCGCGAGGGCGGGCGCCTCCACGCCCCCGAATTCACGATGCTGGAATGGTATCGCGTCGGCGCGCCGCTCTCCGGGATCGCGGACGACGCGGCCGCGCTGTGCGCTGAAATCGCTCGCGCCTGCGGCGCCCCGCGCCTCGCCTGGCGGGGGCGGGCGGCCGATCCCTTCGCGCCGGCGGAGACGGTGACGACGGTCGAGGCGTTCCGGCGGGCGGGCGTCGACCTCGAAGCCGCCATCGGGGGCGGCCGCGAAGGCTTCGCGCGCGCGCTCGCCGCGAAGGGCTTGCGCGTCGGCGCCGACGACACGTGGTCGGACCTGTTCAGCCGCGCGCTCGTCGAATGGATCGAACCAACGCTGGGCGACGGCCGGATCGCGGCGCTGTCGCGCTATCCGCGGTCGGAAGCGGCGCTGGCGCGCGCATGCCCGGACGATTCCCGCTACGCCGAGCGCTTCGAGCTCTATGCCTGCGGCGTCGAACTCGCCAATGCCTTCGGCGAGTTGACCGATCCCGTCGAGCAGCGCGCGCGCTTCGATGCCGACATGGCCGAGCGGCGCCGGATCTACGGCGACGATTACCCGCTCGACGAGGATTTCCTCGCCGCGCTGGCACACGTGCCGGAATGCTCGGGCTGCGCGCTCGGGTTCGACCGCGTGGTGGCGTTGGCGACCGGCGCGCGCGACTTGCGCGACGTGCGCTGGACGCCGGGACAGGCGTGAGGCCGTTCAGCGCGCGGGCGCGGCCTCGGACGCCGGGGCGTCGCCGGAGCGGAACCGCCGACCGAGCGCGATCAGCGCCACGACGAGGATCGCCGCCAGCAGCGTCGGCGCGTCGATCCGCTCGCCGTTGACGAGCGCGGCGATCGCCAGCGTGAAGAAGATTTGCAGCAGCTGCACCTGGCTCGTGCGTCCGATGCCGCCCATCACGAGGCCGGCGTTCCAGGCGCAGAATGCCAGATACGTGCTCATCGCGCCGAGATAGGCGAGCGCCGCCCAGGCCTTGGCCGACACCGCGGCGGGATCGGCAGGGGCCGTCGCCCAGGACAGGGGAATGGTGACAGGCAGGCTCAGGACGACGATCCAAGAGATCACGTCGGTTCCGCCGAGCCGCCGCGACAGCTTGCCCGAGACGACGTAGCCCAGCGACGAGCACAGGATCGCCA
>JAGWKJ010000090.1 GCA_028865375.1 Hyphomicrobiales bacterium
CAGCATCAAACGCTGCCGCGACAGCGGATTTGTCGTCCGCAAGTGCGACGGTCCGAGCACTGTTCCCGACGACTATTACGCCTGCGTTGCTAAAATCGTTCCGAGATTCATTGAGCAACTTTAAAGGCGCGCCCGCCCCGGGAACGACGGCGATAGCCCCGGCTCGCTTGGCGAGTGCAAGAACCGAGCTTGCGTAATCGTCCGCGTTCACGACCGCGGTCGCCGACGCCAAACCGGCGTAGTGCCCGAACGCAAAAGGAGAAACGTCACACCCGACGACATTCCATGCCCCAGAATGACGCAAACATTTCAGGACTTCTGTCCCCAAAGACGCGCCGCCGATCCCTGCAACGATGACAGTGGGTTTGGTCGTCATCGGCCTTCCATCGCTAAGCTTGAGATTGTATTTGCTGAATTGAAACGCAATCGAATCGCGATCCACTCGCGCGTCATTTTACTCTTGATCGCAAATATCCGCCGGGCGAGCTCGAGAGTATCATTTTTGCGTTGATTTCACGATCACAATGAAATCCGTCGTTTTCGATCAAAAATTGGTGGACCGCCGCCAAGGGTTCGTCGCCGGGCGGCCAGAACTTCGCGCGCGTCGTCGGCGTCTGTCCGGCGTCGAGCCTGCCGAGCAGCGTGTCGGCGACGATCAGGAATTGCCCCGGCGTGACCAGAGGCGACAACGCACGCAATTCGGCGAGCACATGCGCCTTCGAATGGTCGGAGTCGAGTATCAGCATCGTGGAAGCGCCGGGCGGCACGAGCGCTTTCACTCGGGCGATCGTGCCGGGATCGGTCGAAGAGCCCTCGACGAGGGAAATGCGCCCTGCCATCGGGTGGCTTTCGATGGTTTCCCGATTGTGGGCGCGGATGTCGACGTCGACGCCGATCACCTTGCCTTTGCCAAGCAACGTCAGCATCGACGCGTAGAACACCACCGATCCGCCGCGGGCGACGCCGGTCTCCACGATCACGTCGGGTTTGGTCGCCCAAACGATTTCCTGGGTGGCGACGATGTCGGCCGGCATCTGGATGATGGGCACGCCCATCCACGACCACATGTAGGTATAGCGATGGCGGTCGGCGGCCATCACGACGTCGCGCGCCTCGCGGAAGAGCGCCGCGTCCTCGCCCATCGCGAGGCTGTCGCGCCGGCGCTGCGCCTCGAACTCGGCGCGGTCGTCGGGCCAAGTCGGTTTAGAAGCGGATTCTTCCCCAGTCATCGCCAACCCCACTTCGCCGCGTCGCGTTCACACCCGCGCAAATACGATTTCCCGCAACGCCCCGCAAACGACGTCCGCCTTCGCTTCCGTCATGTCGTATCCGGACGGCAGGTTGACGCCATATTCGGCCGCGCGCGCCCCCTTGTCGCGGGGCGTCACGAAGCGCGTGGATTCTGGGCGGTCCGCGAAAGCCGGCAACGTCGAAAGACGCGAAAAGAATGGCCGCGAATCGATGTTGCGCCGGTCGAGCCCGGCCATGACCGCGAACTTGTCGAGCCCGAGCGCCGGATCGAGGACGACGGTCGTCATCCAGTAGCTGTTGAACGTGTCTGGCGGTTCGGCGTTGAGGACGATCCCGTCCAGGTCGGCGAGGCGCTCCCGATACCAGCCGAAGATCGCGCGCTTCATCCCCACCAATTCGTCGATCCGTTCCATCTGCGCGGCGCCGAGCGCAGCCTGCAACGCACTCATCTTGTACTTGAACGCGATCTCGGAGTTCAGGAAGAATCGGTCGCCCGGCGCGCGCCCGTGGTCCCGCAGGAATTGCGCGCGCGAGAACAGCACGTCGTCGTCCGTCGCCAACATGCCGCCTTCGCCGGTGACGACGGTCTTGCTGCCGTGGAAGCTAAACGCCGACGCGCGGCCGAACGAGCCAGCGCGGCGGCCGCGGCGCTCCGAGCCCAAGGCTTCGGCGGCGTCCTCGACGAGCGCGATCCCGCGTCGCGCGGCGACGCCTTCCAATCGTTCCCAATCGCAGGTCGACCCATAGAGGTCGACCCCGATTACGGCCTTCGTCCGCGGTCCCATCGCCGTCTCGACCGCTCCGGGGTCGATGCACCACGTCACCGGGTCGACGTCCACGAGGACGGGCGTCGCGCCGAGCTGGACGATCGGCGCCACCGACGCGATCCAAGTCACGTCGGGCGCGATCACTTCGTCGCCGGGCCCTATCCCCAGCGCGGCGAGCGCGAGGTGCAGCGCCGCCGTCGCATGGGGCACGGAGATCGCGTGCTTGACGCCGACGTAGTCCGCCAGCGCCCGTTCGAACTTCGCGTTGTAGGCATAGTGGCCGGGTCCCCAGGCCGTGCGCGCGGCGTCGGCGACACAGGCGACCTCGCGGTCCGTGATCGACGGCGCGGCGACGGGGATGCGTTGTTCGGCGACGATCATCGCGTGGTGCCCGCCGTCTCGACACCCGATCGGTTCCCTCGCCGGCTGCGAGGATTGTCGGGCTCGGGCAACTTCGGCATTCGTCGCAACGAGCGACCCAGCAGTCGCGCCCACGACAGTGGTCGCCGCCAACCGCCGCTCGTCAATTCATCGCCAAGAAGCCATTCACACGCCGACGCCACGGCGTCGATGTCCGTCCTGTCGTAGCGCATCATGTCATGAACGACGCGATCAACCGCAATGTAACCGCGCACCCGAACCTTACGGGACGAGCGCCTTTGTTTGGGCTCGCGCGCGGCCGTGGCGCGCTGCAAGGCGGCGACGCTCAGTGACTTACCAAGCCCGGATTCCGCCGCAAAGCGCGTAAGTTCAGCGATCACGCCCCCCCGATGCGCGCTCGCCTCGTCGCGGACCGATGCAAGGACTCGTTCGAACTCTCGCTCATAATCAAAAATCAAATTACCAGAATATGCGTACCGACGGGCCGCTTCCAAATGCGAAAAAAGCGCGCCCTGCATACCGCCATTATAATTAAGTGGGTCGACTAACGGGTCTGATTTTGCGTCTTCGACAAATTTATTGAATTCCTTCGCGGGACCCGATCTTCTTAGCCACTCGTAGTAACTTGCACCATTGCTTTTCGGGCTCGCTCCACCGATAAACAATGGATGCGTCACACGAATATGCTTATCGACAACTGCGGTAGAGGCAAACATAAAATAAATATCAGGAGACGATCCCATAAAAACTTGGCCTGTTTTTGATTTAAGTTTTTCGACAATTTTACGCGACGCAAAGCCACCGTAAATACGAGGAAGATTGTCTGAAATAACGGCACCATTGCGTTGGATTTCTTCTCGGAGCGCTTCGCCAGTAATCAAATTAACGTCGCCGAAAGTCGATTTATAGAAAAGTTTGAAACGTCCGTGTGTTGCAGGGCCGTATTTTGTTGGCCATCCGTAAAGCACAGTTGTTCCTGTTAATGTATCTGGCGCATGCTGTTCGAGAACACGTCGGATTCGATTAAATTGATTTGGTATCAACGCATCATCATCTCCCAACATAAAGACATAATCTCCATTTGCGTGACTGAGTGCAAATTCAAAATTTTCACGCATACTCAATCGTCGCGGCGTACGGAGATAAATAATTCTGTCGTCGGCCGCTTGAGCGACAATTTTCGCTGTCGCATCGGCGCTCGCATTGTCGCTTACGATGATTTCTATGTTTGTATCGTCGATACGAGTGCAAGATGCCAATGTATACCGAAGATATTCGCTTCTTTCTCGCGTCGGTATTACGATACTTATTAGCATTTTATTTTCCTCAAAAATTAATCTCGCGGATACATAAACAATGCGCGAGATCAAGTGGAGTCCGGCAGCGCGCTCGTGCTGCGCGCCTCGCGCGCGAGGCTTTCGTCGAGGAACGCCTCGCCGTTGAGCACCGGCACGCCGACCGAGACCAATGTCATCGATGCGTCCCCTGTCGCCGCCGACCGGCGACGGGTCCGATCTTCATGCCGCCGCGCGGCGAAATATCATGCACGGCCACCCTCGGCAATGCGCGCCGGGGAAGCGAGACGCAATGCGCCGACCTCGCTAGGATGCGGCGCATGACTGACTTATCATCCACTGCGGACGCCGCGATACTCGATGCCTATCGCGCGCATTACGTGCGGACCTTTTCCGCCCACGGCCCGACGTCACGCGGAGTCGACTGGGGCGCGCCCGGCGACGTCGACATGCGCTACGGCAAGATGCTCGAAGTGTTGGAGCCGGACGCCGGCGTGCGACCGTCGCTCCTCGACGTTGGCTGCGGTTACGGCGGGTTGCTTGACTATGCGGATGCACGCGGCATCGCCCTCGACTATTCCGGCGTCGACATCGTGCCCAAAATGATCGCGCACGCGCGCGCCAAGCACCCGTCCGCGCGGTTCGAGGTCGCCGACGCCCTCGCACTTCCCGACGCGCCTGTGGCAGACTACGTGGTCTGCAACGGCATCCTCACCCTGAAGCTCGAAGCGAGCATCCTGGACATGGACCGCTTCGCCCGTCGGCTCATCCGCAAGATGTTCACGCTCGCCCGGCGCGGCATCGCGTTCAACATGATGACGAGCCACGTCAACTTCATGGCGCCGACCCTTTACTATAAGAATCCGCTCGAAATCGCGGCGTTCGTGTCGGGCGAGCTGTCGAACCGGTTTCGGCTGGATCATTCCTATCCGGCCTATGAGTTCACGGTTTACGTCTTTCCCGCCCGGAGCCAACCGTGACACGCGACCGCTCCAACAGGGCAACGCGGCGGCGAACGCGATCTGATCCTGTCTCGCCATCGCCGCCGCCCTCGGGCCCGGGTTACAATTTGCCCTCGATCGCCGCGGTGAACACGCGCCTCGCCGCATCGCGGTCGAACTTGACCGGATTGCCGCCGGCGGTCGGATCGACCTCGGCCGCCGCGGCGATCTCGTCGATCCGCGCGCCGTCGACCTTCAGGCCCGCCAGTGTATGGGGCACGCCGATCTCCTCGCGCAGGCGCAACACCCAATCGATCATGCCCGCGTTGCCATGGTTCTTCAGGTCGAGCCAAGCCGCGAGCCGCGCCATGCGGTCGCCGATCGCCTTCTCGTTGAAGGCCATCACGTAGGGCATGAACACCGCGTTGGTCATGCCGTGGTGCGTGCCGTAGAGCGCGCCGACGGGATGCGAGAGGGCGTGCATGCCGCCGAGCCCCTTCTGGAACGCGGTCGCGCCCATCGCGGCGGCGGTCATCATGTTTCCGCGCGCCTCGATGTCGCCGCCGTCCTTGACCGCGCGCGACAGGTTTTCCTTCACCAGTCGCATGCCCTCGACCGCGACGCCCTCCGCCATCGGGTGATAGCCGGGCGCGCAATACGCCTCCATGCAATGCGCGAGCGCGTCCATGCCGGTGCCGGCCGTCAGGAACGGCGGCAAGCCGACGGTCAGCTCGGGGTCGCAGATCGTGATCGCCGGCATCATCTTGGGATGGAAGATCACCTTCTTGGTGTGCGTTTGCGCGTGGGTGATGACGCCCGCGCGTCCGACTTCCGAACCCGTGCCCGCGGTGGTGGGGACGGCGACGATCGGCGCGATCCCGTTCGGGTCGGCCCTGGTCCACCAGTCGCCGATGTCCTCGAAGTCCCACATCGGCCGGGTCTGGCCGACCATGAAGGCGATGACCTTGCCGACGTCGAGCGCGGAGCCGCCGCCGAACGCGATGACGCCATCATGTCGCCCGGCGCGGTAACGGGCGACGCCGAGTTCGACGTTGCGGTCGATCGGGTTGGCTTGGATCTCGCTGAACACCGCCGCGGGGCGCCCGGCGCCCTCAAGGCCGGAGAGCGCGGCCTTCAACATCGGCAGGTTGGCGAGGCCCGGGTCGGTGACCAGCAGCGGCCTGGCGATACCGACGGCCTTAAGCGCTTCCGGCAGTTCTGCGATTCGGCCGGCGCCGAAGCGGATCGCGGTCGGGTAGTTCCAGTTGGCTTTGACGGACATGGCGATTTCGGTTCCTCGATCGGAAGGCGGGCGGAAGGATCTCAGCCCGCCGCGGAAAGGCGCAAATGGTAGCTCTTGGGCCGGGTCAACGCCCCGTACCCGAGCGACGACAGCGAGGCGCCGTAGCCGGTGTCCTTGACGCCGGTCCAGGCGAGGCCCGGGTCGAGATAATCGCAGCGATTCATGTACACCGTGCCGGTCGCCAGCGCAGCGCCGACGCGCTTGGCGATGGCCGCGTCCTCGGTCCAGATCGAGGCGGTGAGGCCATAGGGGCTGTCGTTCATCGATGAAATCGCCTCCGCCTCGTCGCGCACTTTCACGATGCCGACGACGGGTCCGAAGCTCTCGTCCCGCATGACGCTCATCGCGTGGTCGACATCGGTCAACACCTGCGGCCCGAGATACGGACTCCCCGCCCGGTCGCGCGCGAAAGAGGACGGATCCAGATGCGCCTTCGCCCCCTTGGCCAGCGCATCGCGCGTCTGTTTGCGCACGAGTTCGGCCAAGTCGGCGCGCGCCATCGGCCCGAGCGTGGTCGTCGGATCGAGCGGGTCGCCCAGCACATATCGCGAGGTCAGCTCGACATAGCCCTTCACGAACGCGTCGTAGCGCGACTCGTGCACGTAGATGCGCTCGACGCCGCAGCAGCACTGGCCGGAATTGAAGAAGGCTCCGTCGACCAGGTTCTCCACCGCGAACGGCAGGTTGGCGTCAGGCGCGACATAGGCCGGATCCTTGCCGCCCAGTTCGAGGCCCAGCGTCGTGAACGTGCCCGCGGCCGCGCGCTCCATCGCGCGACCCGCTTCGACGGAGCCGGTGAAGGCGACGTGATCGACATGGCCGCCGGCGATGATCGACCCGGTCTGGGCATGATCCAGCACGACATGCGTCAACAGGCCGCCGGGCAGGCCGATCGCGTCGAACGCCTGCTGGAATCGGTCGCCGACCAGCAGCGTCTGCGCCGCCAGCTTGAGCAGCACCGCATTGCCGGCGATCAGGGCCGGGACCACCGAATTGACGGCGGTGAGATACGGATAGTTCCAGGGCGCGATGGTGAAGACGACCCCGACCGGCTCGCGGGCGACCCAGCGCTCGAAACCGGGACGGTGGTCGATGGGCAGGACCGGCGCCAGCGCGGTCGGCGCGACCTCGGCCATGTAGCGCGCGCGTTCCTCGACGCCGCGCAACTCGCCCTGGCCGTAGCGGATCGGACGACCCATCTGCCAGGCGAGTTCGCGCGCGATGTCCTCGCCCATGGCCTTGAGCGCGGCGACCACCTTCACGACCAGCGCCGCACGTTCGGCCAGGGGAACCTCGCGCCATCGTCTCTGCGCGGCCCGTGCGCGCCCAAGAATGTCCTCGATTTCGGACGCGCTCGTCGTCGGGCGGTCGGCATAGACGCGGCCGTCGACCGGGGAAACGCAGCGGATATGGCTTGTCATCGCGGGCTCCAGGCGGCGCCTTGCCGGCGGCGCGCTCTTCCGAGTTCAGATGATTTCGAAATAGCGATTCAGCTCCCAGTCGGTTATCGCCTTGCGGAACTCCCGTTCCTCCCATTCCCGCGTCGCCGCGTAGTGATCGACGAACGCGTCGCCGAACAGCTCGCGCGCGGGCTTGGAGGACTTCAGGCGTTGCGCGGACTCCCACAGCGTGCGGGGCAACCGGCGTCTCGGCGCATGGGATTTTTCGTAGGAATTGCCGTCGATCGCCTTGTCCGGTTCGATCCGGTTTTCGATCCCCCAAAGGCCCGAGCCGATGGCGGCGGCGAGCGCGACGTAGGGGTTGATGTCGGCGGCGGCGATCCGGTACTCGACGCGCTGCGACTTTTCGGAACCGGGGATCACGCGCAGCGCGCAGGTGCGGTTCTCGACGCCCCAAGTCGCGTCGGTCGGCGCCCAGAAGCCGGGAATCAGTCGCGAGTAGGAGTTGACGGTGCAGGCCACCATCGACAGCAGTTCCGGCATCAGCGCCTGCTGACCGCCGACCCACCAGCGCATGACGTCCGACATGTTGTTTTCTTTCGCCGGATCGTGAAAGACTCCCTTGCCGTCGCGCGTCAGCGAACAGTGGATGTGGCCGGACTGGCCCGGCCAGTCGCGCGACCACTTGGCCATGAAGGTCGCCATCCAGCCGCGCCGCTGCGCAAGCACCTTGGTGACGGTCTTGAACAAGGCCGCCTTGTCGGCCGCGCCGAGCGCGTCGCCGACCTTGATCGCCGCCTCCAGCACGCCGGGGCCGGTCTCGGTGTGCAAGCCCTCGAGCTCCATGTCCATCGCCAGGCAGGTGTCGAGCAACTCGCGGTAGAACTCGGAATGAACCGAGGAGCGCAGCACCGAATAGCCGAAAAAGCCGGGCGTGATGCTCTTGAGATCCCGATAGCGCTTTTGGCGCACCGAGTCGGGCGTCTCGTCGAACATGAAGAATTCGAACTCGACCGCGCTCAGCACTTCGAAGCCCGCGTCCTTGGCGCGCTTCAGCACGCGGCGCAGGGTCCCGCGCGGACAGGCGCCCTCGTGCGCGCCCGTGAATTCGCCGAGCACCAGCGGCAGGTCGTTCTCGAACGGCAGCAGTCGCGCCGTTTCCGGCAGCAGGCGGACGCCCGCGTCGGGGTAGGCGGTGTGCCACCCCGTCAACTTCACGTTGTCGTAGAGTTGGTCGTTGCTGTCCCATCCGAGCACGACGTCGCAAAAGCTGAAGCCTTTCTGCAGCGACGAGAGGAACTTGTCGCGACCCATGTATTTTCCGCGCATGACGCCATCGACGTCGAACACGCCGACCTTGACGTAGTC
>JAGWKJ010000417.1 GCA_028865375.1 Hyphomicrobiales bacterium
CATCGCGGCATCCGCCACCACGATCGCCAGCACGACGCCGGAGAGCGTCGGCCGCGCGACCGGATGGCGCGGATCGTCGTCCTCGGACAGCAGGCCGACGGCGACCAGCAGCAGCAGCAGCGCGCCGGCGATCTTCAGGCCGGGCAGCGCGAGCAACTGCATCACCATCGCGGCGAAGACGATGCGGAGCCCGATCGCCGCGCCGGCGCCGAGCCAGATGCCGCGCCGCCGCAGGTTCTCCGGCAGTCCGCGGCAGGCCATCGCGATGACCACGGCGTTGTCGCCGGACAACAGCAGGTTGATCCACACGATTTCGAGCGCGCGCAGCGCGAACGCGCCGGGATCGACGGCGATGAAATCGCTCATGGGGCGGGCCGGCCGCGGAATCGGGTGGGGGCGGTCGGCGGCGTCATCGCGCGAGAGCTAGCATCGGCGGGTCCGCGGGCGCAAATGGCGACGGCGGCGCGAATCCGCGCTATGCGGCGGGCGGGAGAAAACGATGGACGAACTCGTCGTCGAGGTGACGCGCGGCGGCCGCGTCGAGAGCCGGCATCGCGTGTCGCTGGTCGTGGCCGACGCGGCGGGCCGGGCGCGCTTCGCCGCCGGCGACGCCGCGATGCGCGTCTTCCCGCGTTCGGCGGTCAAGGCGATGCAGGCGCTGCCGTTCGTCGAAAGCGGCGCGCCTGAGCGCTACGGCCTCGGAATCGACGCGCTGGCGCTCGCCTGCGCGTCGCACTCCGGCGCGCGCCGGCACGTCGAAAGCGCGACCGCGACGCTGCGCGCGGCGGGTCTCGATCCGTCGGCGCTGGAGTGCGGCGCGTCAGATCCGCAGGACGCGACGGAAGCGCGGGCGCTGGCGCGCTTCGGCGGCACGGCTTCGGCCCTGCACAACAATTGCTCGGGCAAGCACGCGGGCTTCCTGTGCCTCGCCTGCGCGCAAGGCTGGGAGACCGACGGCTACGTGAAGGCCGGCCATCCCGTGCAGCGGGCGGCGCGCGACGCCATCGCGGAGGTGACCGGCGCGACGCTCGACGACGCGGAGGCGGGCATCGACGGTTGCGCGATCCCCACCTACGCGATCCCGCTGCTTGCGCTCGCGCGCGGCTTCGCGAAGCTCGGCACGGGCGAGGGCCTGGCGCCCAAGCGCGCGGCGGCGGCCAAGCGCCTGCGCGAGGCGGTGGCGGCGCGGCCCGACCTGATCTCGGCGGCGGACGCCTTCGACGCGCGGATCGGCGCGCTCGCCGGTGCGGCCCTGTTCGTCAAGATGGGCGCGGAAGGCGTCCACGCGGCGGCCATGCCGGCGCTAGGGCTGGGCATCGCGGTGAAATGCGCCGACGGCGCGCAGCGCGCGGCGGAAGCCGCGATAGCGGCTGCGCTGGCGGCCTATGCCGGCGCGCTGTCGCTCGATCCGCGCACGGTGGCGGCGTGCCGCGTCGCCGACCTTTTCAACCGCAACGGCGAGACGGTGGGCGACGTGAAGCTGTCGGCCGAGAGCGCGGCTCAGCTCGCCGCATTGCCTGAACGCACGACCTGAGGCCAGGCGCCGGCGTCGGTCGCGAGGTCCGGTCCGAGGACCTGCTGGTAACGCAACGCGGCGACGGCCAGCGTCGCGCCCGCGATGCGGTTGTCGAGCACGCGCGCCGTGCCGGCGCCCGCGACGACGGAGACGCCGACGCCGACCTCCGCGCCGGCGACGTGGTTGGCCTCGACGCGGACGTCCTTCAGCGCCGGCCCCCAGCCGGCGCGAATGCCGACGT
>JAGWKJ010000418.1 GCA_028865375.1 Hyphomicrobiales bacterium
CGTCACGCCCACCACGATGCCGGCCTTGCCTTCGGCGTCGATGCCGGCCACCGCCACCACGCCCGACCCGATCTCCTTCTTCATCTCGTCGACGATCGGCTTCAGGTCCTTGGCCCCGACGCCGGTCAGCGAGCGGGCCATCAGCTTCACGCCAGCGACTTCGCGGGCCGCCGGGGCGGCGGCCGCGCCGCCGCCGGCGAGCGCGAGGCGGCGGCGCGCGTCGGCGAGCTCGCGTTCGAGCTTGCGATGGTCGTCCATCAGGGCTGCGACCTTGGCCGGCGCGTCGTCGGCGCCGGCGCGCAGCATGGCGGCGATCTCGCCGAGCCGGCGCGAATCCTCGACGAGGCGCCGGCGCGCGGGCGCGCCGGTGCGCGCTTCGATGCGTCGGATGCCGGCCGCCGAACCGGCCTCCGAGACGACGTGCAGCAGGCCGATCTCGCCGGTGCGCCGCACGTGCGTGCCGCCGCACAGCTCGACCGAATAGGCGCGGCCGTCCGGGTCGGCGCCCATCGACACCACGCGCACTTCGTCGCCGTATTTCTCGCCGAACAATGCGCGCGCGCCCGAGTTCCGCGCCTCGTCGATCCCCATGACGCGGGTCTCGACCGGCGCGTCGGCGAGCACGACCGCGTTGGCGATCTCCTCGACCTTGGCGATCTCGGCCGGTTCCATCGCCTTGCCGTGCACGAAGTCGAAGCGCAGGCGGTCGGGCGCGACCAGCGAGCCCTTCTGCGCGACGTGGTCGCCCAGCGTGCGGCGCAGCGCCTCGTGCAGCAGGTGGGTCGCCGAGTGATTGGCGCGGATCGCGGCGCGGCGCGCGGCGTCCACCCGGAGTTCCAGCGCCGCGCCCTTGGCGAGACGGCCTTCGCGCACGGTCACGTCATGGGCGAACACGTCGCCGAGTTTCTTGTGCACGTCGGTCACGTCGAGCGCGACGCCTTCGCCGCGCATCGTCCCGGTGTCGCCGACCTGGCCGCCCGATTGGGCGTAGAACGGGGTCTGGTTGAGCACGATCTGGCCCGTCTCGCCGGGGCCCAGCGCCTCGACTTCGACGCCGTCGCGCAGGATGGCGGTCACGACGCCCTCGGCAGCCTCGCTCGAATAGCCGAGGAATTCGGTCGCCCCGACGCGCTCGCGCACGGGGAACCAGCCGGCCTCCGTCGCCGCTTCGCCGGACCCCGACCACGCCTTGCGCGCGTCGGCGCGTTGGCGGTCCATCGCCGCCTCGAAGCCGGCGGTGTCGACGCCGATGCCGCGCGCGCGCAGGGCGTCCTGGGTGAGGTCGAGCGGGAAGCCGAACGTGTCGTAGAGCTTGAAGGCGACGTCGCCCGGCAGCTTGCCGCCCGCGCCCAATCCCTTCGTCTCCTCTTCGAGGATGCCGAGCCCGCGCGCCAGCGTGGCGCGGAACCGCGTCTCTTCGGCCTTCAACGTCTCTTGGATGGCCGCCTGTCCGGCGATCAGCTCGGGATAGGCGGCGCCCATCTCGCGCGCGAGCGCGGGCACGAGGCGCCACATCAGCGGCTCCTTGGCGCCCAGCAGCTGCGCGTGGCGCATCGCGCGGCGCATGATCCGGCGCAGCACGTAGCCGCGGCCCTCGTTGGAAGGCGACACGCCGTCGGCGATCAGGAACGAACAGGCGCGCAGGTGGTCGGCGATCACGCGGTGGGAGGCGCGGTGCGCGCCTTCCGCCCGCACGCCGGTGAGGTCCTCGCTCGCGCCGATCAGCGCCCTGAACAGGTCGATGTCGTAATTGT
>JAGWKJ010000419.1 GCA_028865375.1 Hyphomicrobiales bacterium
TCAGCTTGTGGCCGTCGGCCGCCATCTGCGGCTTCTCGGAGAGCCCGAACAGGCGGGGCATCGAGGGGCCGAACACGTCGGCGTCGAGCACGCCGACGCGCAGCCCCGTCGCGGCGAGGCCGAGCGCGAGGTTGCAGGCGGTGGTCGACTTGCCGACCCCGCCCTTGCCCGACGCCACCGCGATGACGTGCTCGACGCCGGGCAGCGCCTTGGGCGCCGGCGGCCCGCGTCGCGCGGGCGCCCCCGGGGGGGCGGCGCCGGCCGGCTTGCCGGCCACGGAGGCGCGGCTCTCGTCGGTGAGCGTGACATAGGCCGCGCTCACGCCGGCGACCGCCTTGATGGCGGCGGTCGCGTGGACGCGCAACGGTTCGTAATCGGCGGCGTGCTTGGAATCGATCTTGATGGCGAGGAACACCTTGCCGTCGCGCAGCGTCAGGCCCTCGATGGCGCCGGACTCGGGCAGCGGCGTCCGGCCGTCCGGGCCGGTGATCGCGGCCAGCGCGGCCATCACGTCTTTTTCGGTCAACATTGTCATAGCCTCGCGGTCTTTCGGGTTCGTCGATATCACGTCTCCGGCGCGGGGGCCGGCGTCGCCGCGGCGCCCGTCCCCTCGCGCCGCCAGTTCAACTTGTCGCGCAGCGTCACGACCGTGCCCACGACGATGATCGTCGGTCCGTGCAGGCTCGCCTCGCGCGCCTTGGCGCCGATCGTCGCGACGTCGCCCACGACGACGCGCTGGTTCGCGCGCGTGCCGTTCTCGACGATGGCGACCGGCGTATGCGGGTCGATCCCCTGCGCGGCGAAGCGCGCCAGCATTTCGTCGAGGTGCGACAGCCCCATGTAGATCGCCAGCGTGCGGCCCGGACCGACGAGCGTGGTCCAGTCGCGTTCGATCGGTCCGTCGCGGCCGTGCGCGGTGACGAAGGCGCAGGACTGCGCGTGATCGCGATGCGTGAGCGGGATGCCCGCATAGGCGGCGCATCCGATGGCCGCGGTGACGCCGGGGCAGACCTGGAACGCCACGCCGTTCGCGGCCAAGGTCTCGATCTCCTCGCCGCCGCGGCCGAACACGAACGGATCGCCGCCCTTGAGGCGGATCGCCCGCCGTCCGGCCTTGGCGAACCGGACCAACATGTCGCCGATTTCCTCCTGCGGCAGGGCGTGGTTTCCGCTGCGCTTGCCGACGTAGACGCGCTCCGCCTCGCGACGCACGAGGTCGAGCACGGAGGGATCGACCAGGTGGTCGTAGAGCACGACCTCCGCTTTCTGCATCAACCGCAGGGCGCGCAAGGTCAGGAGATCGGGGTCGCCCGGTCCGGCGCCGACCAGATAGACCTCGCCCTCTCCGCCGCCCGCGCCGTCGTCGGCCGCCCGGTCGAGCGCGGCGCGGAAGGCGGCGTCGGCGCGGATTTCGTCGCCCGACATCGCGAATTCGGCGATCGGCCCTTCCAGCGCGCCCTCCCAGAAGCGGCGCCGCGCCGCCGGATCGGAGAGCTTCGCCTTCACGGCGCCGCGCCGTTCGCGGACGAACGCGCCGAGCCGGCCGTAACCGGCGGGAATCTCCGCCTCGATGCGCGCCTTCAACATTCGGCCGAGCAGCGGCGAGGCGCCGCCGGTCGAGATGGCGACCATGACGGGGTCGCGGTCGACGATGGAAGGCAGGACGAAGTCGCACAGCGCCGCGTCGGCGGCGACGTTCACGGGCACCTTGGCGCGCTTGGCCAAGGCGTGGACGCGCGCGTCCTCCTGCGG
>JAGWKJ010000091.1 GCA_028865375.1 Hyphomicrobiales bacterium
AGCCGCTCGGCGTCGACGCGCTGTCGGCGCTCGCGGCGAAGTTGTTGACAGGGCGCGGCGAGGCGTCGGGCATCGCGCTCGCCCAGACGATCCTCGACGGCTATCGGGCGCTGGCGCCGGCGCAGCGTCGCGTCTGGCTGGCGGAGACCGCCCGCCGTCTCGCGCCCGACCCGGAGCGGCTCGCGGAGGCGGCGCGCGCCTATCTCGCCGAGCCCGGCGAGGCGCAGTCGGCCGCGCTCGCCTCCTGCGCCGAGCCCGGGCGCCAGGAATTGCTGCGGCGACTCAACCGCGCGCCGGGCGCGACGCTCGCGTTGGTGCGGATGCGCGAAGACCTGCTGTCGATCGCCGACGACGGCGGCGCGATCGCCGCGTTCGACCGCGATTTTTTGCATCTCTTCTCGTCTTGGTTCAACGGCGGCTTCCTGGTGTTGCGCCGCATCGACTGGAATTCGCCCGCCAACGTCCTCGAAAAGATCATCCGCTACGAGGCGGTGCACGAGATCCGCGGGTGGGACGACCTTCGCCGTCGGCTCGAACCGGCGGACCGCCGGCTCTATGCGTTTTTCCATCCGGCGCTGGGCGACGAGCCGCTGATCTTCGTCGAGGTGGCGCTCGGCGCCGAGATCCCCTCCGCGATCGCGTGCCTGCTGGCCCCCCGCCGGTCGCCGGAGACGCCGGAGGCGGCGACCGTCGCGACGTTCTATTCGATCTCCAACACGCAGCGCGGATTGGCGGGCGTGTCGTTCGGCAATTTCCTGATCAAGCGCGTCGTCGAGGACCTGCGGCGCGACCTGCCGCGCCTGCAAACGTTCGTGACGCTGTCCCCCGCGCCGGGATTCGCCGCTTGGCTGAAGCGCGAGCGCGAAAGCTTCGACGCGGCGACGCGCGAACGGCTGGCCGATCTCGACTTGCCCGGCTGGGCCGACGATCCGACCCGCGCCGACGCGACGTCGCGCGTCCTGGCCCCGCTCGCCGCGCGATATTTCCTGCGCGAACGCGACGGTCGCGGCCGCGTCCTCGATCCCGTCGCGCGGTTCCACCTCGGCAACGGCGCATCGCTCGAACGCATCGACCCGCTCGGCGACCGTTCGCCCGCGGGCCTCGCCCAGTCCCATGGATTGATGGTCAATTACCTCTATGACCTCGATCGGATCGAGGACAATCACGAGGCCTACGCCAATCGCCGGGAGGTCGTGGCATCCGCGGCGGTGCGAAAACTGCTGGCGAATTCGCTCCAACCGGTTGCGGCCGCCAAGCCGTCGCACCCGACATGAACGACGCGCGACCGAGGCGAGGCTGAAGCGGCGGCGAGGCGCGCCTCGGCCGCCGCCGCGCTCAATGGCGGAAGTGGCGCATCCCCGTGAAGACCATCGCGAGGCCGGCCGCGTCGGCGGCCGCGATCACCTCGGCGTCGCGCAGCGAGCCGCCGGGCTGGATCACCGCGGTCGCCCCCGCGCCCGCCGCCGACAGCAGCCCGTCGGCGAACGGGAAGAACGCGTCAGAGGCCACGACCGACCCCTTGGCGTCGAGGCCGGCCTGCTCGGCCTTGATGGCGGCGATGCGGCTCGAATTGACGCGGCTCATCTGGCCCGCGCCGACGCCGACCGTCGCGCGGTCGCGCGCGTAGACGATGGCGTTCGACTTCACGAACTTGGCGACCTTCCACGCGAACAGGAGGTCCGCCATCTCGCGCGCGTCGGGCGCGCGCTTGGTGACGACCCTGAGTTCGCCGTGCAGCGCCAAGTCGGCGTCCTGCACCAGCAGCCCGCCGTTGACCTTCTTGAGGTCGAGCCGCGGCGCGGGGGTCGCCGGCCAGTGGCCGCAGGCGAGCAGGCGCACGTTCTTCTTGCGCGCCACGATCGCGCGAGCCTCCTCCGACACGGCCGGGGCGAGGATCACTTCGACGAACTGCCGCTCGACGATCGCTTCCGCCGTCGCCGCGTCGAGCTCGCGGTTGAAGGCGATTATGCCGCCGAAGGCGGATTCGGGATCGGTCTCGAACGCGCGATCATAGGCGGCGAGCGGCGTGCCCGCGACCGCGACGCCGCAGGGGTTGGCGTGCTTGACGATGACACAGGCCGGCGCGTCGGCGAATTCCTTGACGCATTCGAGCGCAGAATCGGCGTCGGCTACGTTGTTGTAGGACATTTCCTTGCCCAGCAGCCGCGTCGCGGCCGCGATCGAACCCGGCGCGGCGTCGGGGCCGAGGTAGAAGGCGGCGCGCTGGTGCGGGTTCTCGCCGTAGCGCATCGGCGTCGCGAGCCGGCCGCCGAAGGCGCGCCAGTCCGGCGTCGCCTCGCCGATGGCCTCGGCGAACCAGTTCGAGATCGCGGCATCATAGGCGGCCGTGCGCGCGAAGGCCTTCTGGGCCAGCCGTTTGCGCAGCGCCAAGGTGGTGGCGCCGTCGTTGGCGTCGAGTTCGGCGAGCACCGTGGCATAGTCGGAGGGCTCGACCACGACCGCCACGTCGGCGTGGTTCTTGGCGGCGCCGCGGATCATCGCCGGGCCGCCGACGTCGACGTTCTCGACGCAATCGTCGAAGCCGGCGCCCTTCGCGACAGTGGCCTCGAACGGGTAAAGGTTGACCACCAGCAGGTCGATGGGCGCGATGCCGTGGGCGAGCAGCGCCGCCTCGTGTTCGGGATTCTCGCGGATGGCGAGCAGACCGCCGTGCACGCGCGGATGCAGCGTCTTCACGCGGCCGTCCATCATCTCGGGAAAGCCGGTGAGGTCGGCGACTTCGGCCACCGCGAGGCCCGCCTCGGCGAGCGCCTTGCGCGTGCCCCCGGTCGACACCAGCGCGATCCCCCGGGCGGCCAGCGCGCGCGCGAACTCGACGAGCCCCGCCTTGTCGGAAACCGAGATCAAGGCGCGGCCGACGCGCCGCAAGTCCGTGGCCATGTGATCGCCCCTCAGGCTTTGTTGCGGCGCGAGATAGCCGGAAGGCGGTTCGGGGGCAATCTTCGCGCGACTTTTCAATCGCGCGCGCGATCCTTCTCCCTGCGGGAGAAGGTGGCCCGGAGTGCCGGATGAGGGAGGCGACACGAGGTCAGAAACCCTCGCCCTGTCGCGTTCCGCGGCCACACTTTCGGAGGGAGAGGGTTGGCGCGCGCTTGCGCCGTATTCGTCCCGCGCCCTCTCAGTCTTTGCGAGGAGCGAAAGCGACGAAGCAATCCAGACTCCCAAAAGGCCCCGTCGCTGGATTGCTTCGCTGCGCTCGCAAAGACGGCGGCGGTTCGGGTGAGGCGACGGCGAGGGTCGCCGCTACGCTTGTCGCACGCCATTTCAACCGAACGCGCGATCCCGGATCATTCATCGTCGCGCGCGCCGTCACCCGTCGGCCACCCGGGCGAGCACGACAAAGCCGTCGACGGGTATCTCTTCCGCCCGCTTGGTCGGCGCGATGCCGGCGCGCGCCAGCAGGTCTTCCGCCGCGCCGCCGCGCGCCGCGGCGAAGGACTTCAGCGATTGGCGCAGCATCTTGCGCCGTTGCCCGAACGCGGCCGCCGCGATCGCCTCCAAGGTGGCGAGCCGGCACGGCGCCGGCGCGGGCCTCGGCGCCAGTTCGACGACGCTCGACGTCACCTTCGGCGACGGCGTGAAGGCCGATGGCGGCACGTCGAACAGGATGCGCGCTTGCGTGCGCCAGCCCGCGAGCACGCCGAGGCGGCCGTAATCCGCGCGCCGCTCGGGCCCCGCCACGATGCGCAGCGCGACCTCCCTCTGGAACATCAGCACGAGGCGATCCCAGACCGGCGGCCAATCGCCGTCCGTCAGCCAGCGCACCAGCAGCGCGGTGCCGACGTTGTAGGGAAGGTTCGAGCAGATCCGTACCGGCCCCGTCGCGCGGCGCGCGAGCTCGACGGGCGTCGTGGCGAGCGCGTCGCCTTCCACGATCTCGAGACGGCCGGGCGCGCGGGCGGCGATCTCGGCCAGCGCGGGAATGCAGCGCGCGTCGCGCTCGACCGCGATCACCTTGGCGGCGCCTTCCGCGAGCAGCGCGCGGGTCAGCCCGCCCGGTCCCGGCCCGACTTCGATCACGGTGGCGCCCGCCAGCGGGCCGGCCGCGCGCGCGATCCTGCGCGTGAGGTTGAGGTCGAACAGGAAATTCTGGCCCAGCGCCTTGCGGGCGTCGAGGCCGTGGCGCGCCACGACCTCGCGCAGCGGCGGCAGGCCGTCCTCGGCGAGGCTCACGGCGCGGTGGCGCGCGCCAGCCGCGCGGCCAGCCGCAGCGCGGCCGCGAGGCTGGAATCGTCGGCGATTCCGCGGCCGGCGATGTCGAAGGCGGTGCCGTGGTCGGGCGAGGTGCGTACGAACGGCAGCCCGAGCGTGACGTTGACCCCTTGGTCGAAGGCGAGCGTCTTCAGCGCGACGAGGCCCTGGTCGTGATACATCGCCAGCGCCGCGTCGTAGCCGGCGCGCGCCTTTGCGTGGAACATCGTGTCGGCGGGCAGCGGCCCGCGCGCGTCGATGCCCTCCGCGCGCAAGTCGGCGACGGCCGGCGCGACCGTCTCCAAGTCCTCGCGGCCGATCGTGCCGCCCTCGCCGGCATGCGGGTTCAACCCCGCCACCGCGATGCGCGGCCGCGCGATCCCGAACCGCGCAACGAGGTCGCGCGCCACGATGCGGCCGACCGCGACCACGCCCTCGCGCGTGACGCTCCGGGCCACCTCGGCGAGCGGGATATGGACCGTCGCCAACGCCACCGCGAGCGTCTCGCTCCAGAGCATCATCACCGGCCTCGCCGGCGCGCCCCACAATTCGGTCGCCAGCGCGCCGAGGTATTCGGTATGCCCTGGATGGGGAAAGCCCGCCTCGTAGAGCGGCTTCTTGGCGATCGGATTGGTGACGATTGCGCCCGCGCGCCCCTCACGCACGAGCGCGACCGCGCGGCGGATCGACTCGACCGTCGCCGCGGCGTCGGCGCGGCTCGGCCGACCCGGTGCGCCTTCGTAGGCGACGCCCAACGGCACGACAGGCAACGCGCGGGCGAATGCGCCGGCTGCTTCTTCCGGCGCGACGCGGGCGAGCGGCGCGTCGAAGCCGAGCGCACGCGCGGCGCGGGAGGTCGCGTCGGGGTCGGCGAGCAGGAAGAACGCCGGGTCGCCGTCCTTGCGCGCGAGCCATCGCTTCAGCGCGATCTCGGGGCCGATGCCGGCGGGATCGCCGAGCGTGAGGGCGAGCGGCGGCGCCAAGGTCAGAAGCCCGAGACGGTCTGGCCGAGCAGCCCGCTGGTGCGCTGAAGCGTGTCGCCGCCCAGCGTGCGAAGCGTCAGCGCGAAGGTGATCGCGCTGGAGCGTTGCAGCGTGCCGGTCGTCGGGTCGGCGCCGAGCCCCTGCTGGTAGGAGACGTCGAAGCTCGTGCAATGGCAGGCGTCGGTGACGCCGAAGCCCAGCGCGAAGGCGGTCGCGTTGGGCACGGTCTCTGCCGCCACCGTCGGCCGCCGCGACAGGTCGAACAGCGCCGAGCCGTCGACGTGCCAGCCGCCGCCGAGCTTGAGCGTGCCCCCGAAATACACGCCTTCGCGGTTTTCGTAGAAGCCGATGTCGGGCTGGGCCGCGTAGCGGGCATAGCCCACGGTCGCCGACACCGCGCCATATTCGCCCCGCGCCAGCGCGTCGAGACGCGTAAAACCATGCGTCGCGGGATCGTATTGCTGCTTGGCGGCGAAGCTCAGCGCTTCGTTCAGCGCGAGATTTTCGCCGAACACGAACGCCGAGTTGGCGGTCGCCAACCCAGAATCGAGGCCGACGCCCGCCGCGTCCGGCGTCGCGTAGGAATTGCGCCCGGCGAGCTGCGACGAGCGCCCCGCGGTGAGCGCGCCGAAGCCGCCGCCGGCGAAATCGACCTGCCACTTCACGCCGTAATTCGCGCGCACGCCGCCCTCGACGCGATCGAAGCCCGAGAACTTGTTCCAGGCGAACAGGTCGGTGACGTCGAACACGAGGCTCTGCGCGTCCATGTTGGGCACCGCGCCGATTCCGCCTTCGTTGGGTCGCGCGACGATCTGGGCGATCGGCGTCAGCGTCTGCGCGCCGATGCCGGTCGAGGCGACGAGCGGGTAGCGCCAATCGAGGCCAATTCCGGGCATCAGGCGGCCGGCGAAGGCGGGCGATCCGGGACCGAGCACGCCGAGTTGCGAGGCGTTCGAGAACGTCTGGTTGAGTCCCGTCGTCACGTCGTAATAGGAATAGGTCCGCGCGAGGTCGAGCGACCGCCAGTTCGCGTCGCCGCGCACGAAGGCGAACGGGGTGAGCACGTCGCCGAGCGGATCGACGATCCTGCGGCTCCACGTCGCCTGCGCGCTGGCGCGGGTGAGCTCGCCGCCGATGCCGCGCAGCAGGCATTGGCCAGGCACGTAGGTGCCCGGCGCGCACACGCCGTAGAGGCTCGGCCCGGCGGCGGCGCCCGCGTTCTGGAACGTCGCGGCCTGCGCAGTCATGGCGGCGAAATTCGCCTCGAGCTCCAGCACGCCTTTGGGGCCGGCGGCGAGCGCGAACTGGCGGTCGTAGTCGAGCACCGGCAGCGCGTCGGGCTGCTGCGATTGCAGGTCGCCGGTGGCCAGGCCCTGGAAGTGATACGCGTGCAGGTCGAACCAGCTGCGCGGCCCCTGCCCGACCAGCCAGGCGTCGGACACCAGCTCGCGCACGTAATAGTTCGACAGGTTGCGCGGATTCAGCGCGTAATCGGAGACGAAGAACGGATCGCTCAGCAGCGATGCATTCCAGCCGAACGCCCATTGCTTGTCGAGCCAGAACTTACCGTCGGTCTGCAACATGCCGCGGAACGCGCGCCGGCCGGTGGCGAAGGGCGCCGGCTTGAACGCTTCGGGATCGGACTGGAAGACGCCCGCCGCGCGGATCGCATATTCGCCGTTCTGCAGCCGATGGCGCCATTTTAGGTCGGCGTAGAGGCCCTGCTGCGTCCAATAGGTCGGCGTGAGCGTGAGGTCCCGGTTGGGCGCGATCGCCCAGAAGAAGGGCTGCGTGAACCCGACGCCGAGGCCGGTGCGCTCGACGACGCTGGGGGTGAGGAACCCCGTGTGCCTGCGCACGGTGGCGTCGGCGGTGGCGAACCACGGCGTCCAGAACACCGGCACGCCGCCGACTTCCAGCGTCATGTCGCGGAAATAGACCGTATGCGTGCGGCTGTCCTGGACGATCTTGACCGCCTTGATCTGCCACAGCGGCGGCGCGGCCGGCTTGCCCGAACACGGCACGCAGGCGGTATAGGCGCCGTGGTCGAGGCTGGTCGCCACGCCGCCGAGCCGCTCGGCGCGCGCGGCGCTGAAGGTCGTCTGGTCGGGCCCGACCGCGACGAGGCTCTCGACGAACCCGTCCGAATAATCGTCGGTGGCGTCGACCTTGTCGGCGTAGGTCACGACGCCCGAGGGATCGGTCATCTTGACGTGGCCCTGCGCCGTCACGCGCCGCGTGGCTTGGTCATACGAGACGCGGTCGGCCTGCAGCGCGCGGCCCTTGTAATAGAGCTGCACGTCGCCCGAGGCGGTCACGACCTTGTGGTCGCGGTCGTAGGTCAGGCTGTCGGCGTCGAGCAGGAGGCGGTCCACCGCCGCACGCGCCGGGGACGCGAAGAGCGTCGCGGCCGCCAGAATCGCGGCCAAGATCGCGAAGGCGGCCGCCGGCGCGCCACGCATTCGGCGACGGCCGGCCATCAGCCGTCCTCCCGCCGCAGCAAACCTTGCACGCCCGCGAGACATCCGACCGCCGATGGGACGCTTGCGGCATAGGCCGCGCCGATGAACCCCGATCGCGCGAAATCCGCGCCGACCTTCAGCGCCACATAAAGCACGAACGTCGCCAGAACGCCATGCGCGAGGCGCCACGCGGGGAAACCGCCGCGCGAGATCGTCATGGAGTTCATCGCCGCCAGCAGCGTCACCGCCACCAAGGCGAGCGGCGTGGCCGCGAGCCCCGCGAAGCGCGCGAGATAGGGCCTCGGATCCAATCCGGCGGCGCCCGCCGCGGCCGACGCCGCGGGCAGGCCCCAGAACGAGACGAGCCGCGGCTCCGCCACCCCTTGGACGAGCGCGACGGGGTCGATTTCGGTGGGGAGATCGAGATGCGCGGCCTTGGCCGGCGGTTCGCCGGCGCGATAGGTCGTGGCGTCGGCGAGGGACCAGGCGCCTTTCCGCAGCGTCGCGATCGACGCGTCGATCCGCCGCTCCAGCCCGCCGTCGGGCGCGAACAGGAAGAACGACGCGCCGTAGAGCGCCGCCTCGGAGGGCCGCGCGTATCGCGCCCGCACGATGGCGTCCGGCTTGGCTTGGCGGAGCCAGAACGTGCGGCCGTCGGTCGGCGCGGCCTCGGCGGCGAACAGCCGCGACTCGATCGCGTTCTCGGTCCGGTTCGACCATGCGGCCAGGGGATCGAACGCCGCGGCGAGCAGGACGCCCGTCGACGCGGCGACGACGACGCCCGGCAGCGCGAGCGTCCAGGCCGAGGCGCCGGCCGCGCGCGCCGCCACGAGTTC